>JBCBQE010000593.1:0-4675 GCA_039820385.1 Cyanobacteria bacterium J06635_10 | reverse complement strand
GTATTGCGTCAAACATTATTAATGGATGCTTCGCGTCAAGAAAATAGCGGCGAACATTCTTGGCATTTAGCAATGATGACAATGATATTAGCGGAATATGCACCAGAAGGAACTGATATATTCAGAGCCATGAAAATGACATTAATTCACGATTTAGTAGAAATTGATGCTGGCGATACTTTTTGTTATGACGTACAGGGAAATGAAAGTAAAGCTGAAAGAGAATTAAAAGCAGCAAATCGCATTTTTGGATTATTACCGGAAGAGCAAGAAAAAGAATTGCGTTTACTTTGGGATGAATTTGAAGCGCGAGAAACACCCACAGCTAAATTTGCCGTAGCATTAGATAGAATACAGCCTTTTTTACATAATTGGCAAACGGGAGGTGGTACTTGGCGGATGCATAATATTAGTCGCAGTCAAGTTATAAAAAGAAATGCACCTGTAAAAGAAGGTACGCCAGAACTTTGGGATTTTATGTTAACAGAAATTGATAATTGTGTTGCGAAAGGTTATTTGAAAAACTCTTAGTTAGTTGTGAGAACTTTAGTTACCATATATTGAAATTGAAATAGCGTTCATTACTTATCAAAGGATATCTGAATATAATAAATATAAATACCTCATTTTTTTTACCTGCGCGGGCAGATTTCGATTCTGTAAGTAGGTTGGCACTTTGCAGAGCTTCCCTCGCTTGTAGCAACAGCCGTGGGTTTTCAATCGTCAGATATAGTGTAAAGAATATAAATTTATTTCAATTACTCTATTATGTTAGAAGCAGAACAAATATTTCAACAACGCTATCAATTAAAACAGAAATTAGGACAAAATGCAGGTCGTCAGACTTGGTTAGCTTCCGATATCTCAATTCAACCAGCAGAAACAGTAATTCTCAAATTTTTAGCATTTGGCGAACAATCACAATGGGATAATTTAAAACTTTTTGAACGGGAAGCAGATATTCTCAAACATCTTTATCATCCTCGCATCCCTAAATATCGCGATTACTTTTCTATAGAAGATCAAAATAACTGGTTTGCTTTAGTGCAAGAATATATTCCCGGCGACTCCCTCAAACAATTAATCGATAATAAACGGAGATTCACTGAAGAAGAATTACGAAAAATCGCCACTGAAATATTAGAAATACTGTGTTATTTACATACACTAAATCCACGAGTTATTCACCGCGATATCAAACCTAGTAACTTAATTTTAAGTGAAGAAAAAAAAGTTTATTTAATTGACTTTGGAGCCGTACAAGATAGCGCCGCAGCGATCGGTTCTACATTTACAGTAGTTGGAACCTACGGTTATGCACCTATAGAACAATTTGGTGGTAAAACAGTTCCCGCTTCCGATTTATATGCTTTAGGAGCAACATTAATTCATCTAACTACCGGTAGAATACCCGCCGAATTACCACAAAAAAAGATGCGGATTCAATTCCAAGATCAAGTGAGTTTGAGTCATAATTTTGTTCGCTGGATTGAAAAGTTAACTGAACCAGATATTGAGGAAAGATTTAGTAGCGCATCTCAAGCATTAGAAGCTTTAAATAATCCCCTTGGTGTTAATTCTCTAGATCAAGTTACTACTCCTCATTTTATAACCTGGATTCAAAGATTAACCGGAGTTGATATTGAGGAAAAATTCCGTAGCGCATCTCAAGCACTTGAAGCTTTAAATAGTCAGATTGCTGTTAATACTAATACTTCTTCTGAAATTTCTAAACCATATGGTAGCAGAATTAAATTAAAAAAATCTCAGGAATATTTAGAAATAACAATACCGGGACGAAAAATAAAACTCCAAGACTTTTTGTGGATATTTTTCTTTTTTGTTTTTTTTGGTCCCTTAGCCTTATTACCTGCAATTATAATTCTACTTCCTGTCTTGGGAATATTCGATCTCCGACTGAATAGAAATTACTTTGTAATGCAATGGAAATTATTTGGTTATATTTACCAACAAAATATGGGTAAAACTTCAGCTCTCAATGATGTTAGTTTTGGTTATACTTCTTATAAAGTAAATAACAAAAACATAGAAATGATTTCTATGAAAGCTGGTGTAAAAAAATATAACTTTGGTGCATATAAACCTCATCTAGAATCTATTGAAAGAAGATGGTTGATTAAGGAAATTAAGGATTGGTTATGGAATCAGTAATTTTTGGTTATCAGCAAGAACAATAGTACTATTTTACTGCGATCGCAAATTGTAATTGATTTGTAAAATTCCAACATTGTTGTCAAGACGTAGCAATGCTACGTCTCTACATCATAAAAAATTTCTTCCCATTCATCATCACTCAAACCTTTCTCCTCAAACTCCACTCCAAAACAATTTCTAGCAGCATCAATCAAAGCCGTAATTATCCTTTCAATTCCCAAATCTTCGGCAAACACCACCCCATCCAACAAATCTTCACCAAAAATCCGCTTAAACAACTCCACATCAGGCTTCAAACGCATCGAGCCATGTTGCAAAACCACATCACCACGTCTTAACTGAGCGCTACCAATCAACTTAGTGCCATCAACCATTATCAAATCGGCACCCGTTGCAGTACCGAAACAGTTGGGGTTATTAATATAACCACGCCCAGCAGTACCGTAATCCAACTCAATACCTAAATTACGCCATCCTTGAATTAAGAACTCGCATATCTTTTTATACGCTTTAATCCGACTTCCAGGAAACCCAGAAGCCACCACCGCGTAAGTTAGATCGCCATTATGTAACACTGCACGTCCACCCGTCGGACGACGTACTAACTCTATTTCCTCGTCTTTCCAAGTTAAACTCTGCCAATATGAAGGATAATTACGTTGATGATAACCAAGAGAAATTGCGGAAGGCGACCAAGTATAAAAACGTAAAGTTGGCGGATATTTCTTCGATTGATGCTGTTTTAACAACCATTGATCGATCGCCATCTGTAATTTACCATTCGCTTCTAAAAACGGAATTAGTCGCCAAGTTTGAGAAATCAAAATTTAGTTGATGGTTGTTGGTTGATAGTTGATATTTGATAGTTGATGGTTGATAGTTGTTAGTTGATGGTTGATAGTTGTAAGATATTGCCACTCTCACCACTAACTCCTAACTCCTAACTCCGTGAGCCACTAACAACTAACCACTAACAACTAACAATTTTATTACACTTTACCGAACTTAGATTGTAAATCTTCGTCGTTGTTATCGGCGATCGTCGCGACGATGGTAATTAAACGAGAAACTTCCGCAGCAGATAAATCTTCTAAGTTACGCATTGTAATCACGACTACCTGGTCTTGGATGATACCAAAACGCGCTTCCAAGGTAGCGGAACAATTCATTTGCAAAATATACCGCATCATGTCAGGTTCATCTTTAGCGGGTAACTTTAAAACCGAAGACCAAACTGTTATTGTATCTTCATCGCTTATCCCCGTTAATTGGACAAACACTTCTACGCTACCGTACTTGAACTTCCATAAATAAGCACCATCAGCAAAATGATTAACCATTGCGCTATCGTTTTCATTAAGGGTATCGATAACGTTTTCAATCACTTCTACATGTTTGATGCTTGCTGTATCGATCGTCGAATCATTCACTAACTCGTTATTTTCCGAATCTGCTTGGTAAGATGTCATACAATTTCTGCCTCAAGATGATCATTATTCCACACCTACTTTATACCCATAATTTGTGAATGAGTTGTGAGTGAATAATTAAGAGTTAGTTGTTAGTGGTTAGGAGTGAGTAGTGAATAGTGAGTGGTGAGGAGTGCGAAGTTATTATTTTCTACCCCCTCTCCCCCCTCTCCCCCCTCTACCCCCTCTACCCAATCTCTCCCCATTTTGCGTTAAATTCAAAAAATCAGTCATGAAAATCGCCGTTTCCTATGTCATCTCTTTTCCAAGCTGTTGAAAGTCGCGATATTCGTTCCCTTGGGATCAATCTGAATCATTGGTATGTGGTAGCGCGTAGTATTGAGGTAAAAGATAAACCGGTAACAGTGACGCTGTGGAAGCAAGCTATAGTTATTTATCGCGATGGTGAGGGAGAAATTCGCGCTTTAGAAGATAGATGTCCCCATCGTCAGGTAAATTTGAGTCACGGCAAGGTTATTGATGATGAGTTGGAATGCGCTTATCATGGTTGGCGTTTTAATCATAAAGGTGAATGTGCTGCGGTTCCTTATTTAGCGGATAATCAAAAGTTACCTAGCTGTAAAATCAAGGTTTATCCGGTTAAGGAACAAGATGGATTTATTTGGCTGTTTCCCGGAAATAATGTAGAGACGTTGCATGCAACGTCTCTACAACAGCATGCAACGTCTCTACAACAGCAACCAATGGGTGTTCCAGAATGGGATCATTTAAATTACATCGCCACGGTTTCAATTATTAATTGTCAAGGGCATTATTCTTATTTAATTGAAAATTTGATGGATATGTACCACGGACATTTACATCTAAATTATCAAGCTTGGGCAGAAGCGGCGTTAGAAAAGATTGAGCAAGATGATAATCGAGTGGATGCTCATTATACTGCTCAAAGTTATTATAAAATCGATAAAATTTGGTCTATTTCTCAATTGTTTTTCCCGGCTTTACGTCGCTTGCATCCGGAACCTTTGAATGTCAGTTATATTTATCCCCATTGGATGTCAACATTGGGA
>JBCBQE010000592.1:0-4683 GCA_039820385.1 Cyanobacteria bacterium J06635_10 | reverse complement strand
GCGACGCCCCTTTGCCGCCGCCGCTGCCCGCTACCAAAGCCTCCAGCGCGAATGGAACTGGCTACTTTCCCACCAGCAGATCCAAATAGACGAGCGAAACCTTCAGCAATTCGTTCGCGAGGCCAATGCCCTGGGTGAGGAGCTGGATGGATTGTCACGTAATGCTTCCCATCGAGATTTAGGCAGGGTGAGATCGCGCATCGACCGCCTTCGCCCCCAGCTCAACGCCGACATGTCCGTCCGCACCACCAGCCGCCACTATCGCCTCCGCGCCTGGCAGCATCGCCTCTCCGCCATTGAACATCTTTTGGCCTATGGCGAAACTCGGTTTTAGGAATAGCACTTTCAGCTATTATCAATACCAAAGCAGCTATTATCAACACCAAATTAGCTATCAGCAGCAAATCAGCTCCACCACTATTAGAAAGCAACGTTTGCCTAACTCATCAAGAACTCAAACTGCGCTATGCAGCTATGCATCATTTTCAAACAGTGGAGTTAATTGACGGAATAGTCTACGTAGCCTCCCTTTAATAAATACAATTAGGATGAATTTCATTAATCGTCGTATCAAGCAAACATGATAGAACTGAACGTAATAGGGGCAATCTAACTCGTGTAAGCGTTAAACGAAATGCTAGATTCCCTGTAGCTCAATCTAAGTCTGATTATTCTGCTCATTCAAACGAAAACTTTTTGAAAAAGATATCTTGTTTCTGGCCCCCAAGGAAGCTTTCTTCAATCAGTCAAAAAGTTATAAGTAATACTTCTTGGCTAGTTGCACAACGGGCATTAAAGATTGTAGTTGGATTTGCTATCAGTGTTTGGCTAGCAAGATATTTAGGCCCTCAAAATTTTGGAATCTATAACTATTCAATTGCGTATGTGGCAATTTTTGGAAGTTTTTCGAGTCTGGGCTTGAAAGGTATCATTGTTCGCGAAATTGTTCATGAACCGCATAATGAGGGCGATATTCTTGGAACCACTTTTATTCTTAGATTAATGGGCGGATTCCTGGGGTTAAGTCTAACACTATTAGTAGGCTTCATCTTGTCGCCTGAAAGCCCTTCAACTAGACTCATCATACTTATTATTTCTTTCAATTTACTGTTTAAATCAATTGATTTTATCGATTTTTATTTTCAATCCAAAATAAAATCAAAGTACACTGTTTATGCAAATAGTTTTGCTCTTTTTCTAGGTACATCCTTGAAAATTATATTGATAAAATTTAACGCTCCATTAATGTATTTTGCGTTGGTTTTAGTCTTGGAAAATATCTTGTTAAGTATATCAACATTAATTGCTTATCAAAAAGTTAGTCATAGATTGAGATCTTGGAAAATTAATTTACATCGCGCCAAACATCTCCTCACTCAGTCATGGCCTCTAGTACTGTCTCAGATTGGTGTTGTAATATATTTCAAGATCGACCAAATAATGCTAGCAAAGATAACTAATCCTGAAATTGTAGGGATTTATTCTGTAGCCGCCAAGGTCTCAGAATCTGGCTACTTTATCCCAAGCTTTATTATGGCTTCTGTGTTTCCTGTACTTCTATCTACTAAGCAAAAGAGTTCAGAAGAATATAACAAACGTTTTCAAGAGCTCTATATCTTGATGGCCATTTTGGCAACTTTTTTCATTATCCCAGGGACATTTCTTGCTAATCCTTTAATTTCTGTACTGTACGGAAGTGAGTTCAAAGGTGCCAGTGAGATATTTATAGTACATATCTGGTCCTCATTTTTTGTTTTTCAAGGAGCTGTGCTAAGTAAATGGTTGATCAGTGAAGGAATTCTAAAGTTTTCGTTTATTAGACATTGGCTGGGAGCCACAATCAACATACTTCTGAATCTGGTTTTGATTCCACAGTATGGAGCTATGGGTGCAGCAATAGCAACAGTTATTGCTTATGCCATGGCTTCATATTTTGCTTGTTTTCTTAAGGCTGAAACTAGAGTGGCTGGTGGGATGATGACGCGCGCAATGATTTACCCAATTTACCCAATTCTTCGTTCCCTTAGACTGTCTGCACAGAAAAAATAAGAACTCTAATCTAAATAGCAATTTTTTTATTATATTCTGCAATTTTTGATGACTTGTGATTGAAAGATAGTTTGTGTCGCCACTGTGCTTCCTTTGCAAAGATATGAAAAGAGTTATAGCGCTTAAGCTTCGAGAGCTTGAGAAAAGTTTGAGAATTGAGCTAGCATCTGCTTTTTCAAAAAAACCCTGGCTTAGTATTTTTTACTATTGCGTCTTTTCGAGAAGTTTTTGTCGCGAATGCCAAGCCGTTTTGCAAGGCAAAGTAAGATATCACGAGTCTCTTAAGGGAGACAATCAGTATCTTTTGAAAAGAAACATTCATCGCCTGGAGAAAGGGTTAGTGATGAAACCCTTTAGAAATTTATTTGCAATTGATTATATAAAAGAGACAGTAACAGGCTATGAAAAGTATATCCATCATTTCAAAGAGTATCGGGACAGTCAGGATGAGGCAATTTGGTATTTTAGTGTTTTGAGTAAGTATTTTGAGGTAGTTTCAAGTCATCCTGCTATTGATGAGGCCAAAGAAATATTTTATACAATCCCATCTATAGAAAATACTATTCCCCTAGTGCCTTATAGGCGTAGAGACAATCAGCTTTCTGTTGTAAGCTATAAAGATTTTATGAGCCTTTGTAAACAGCGCCGTTCAGTTAGGTGGTACTTGCAAAAAGCTGTACCCCGATCACTAATTGATCAGGCCATGTCGGCTGCATTACTATCCCCCAGTGCTTGTAATAGACAACCTTTCGAATTTCGTGTGTTTGACGATCCTCTGCTTATTAGACAGATTGGAGCGATGCCTAGAGGAACTAATGGCTTTCATCAGAATTTTCCAGCTGTTGTTGTAGTTATTGGTAAGCTTAGTGCCTATTTTGATGAAAGAGATCGTCATGTTATTTATATTGATGCAGCTTTAGCTGCAATGTCATTCATGTATGCATTGGAAACATTAGGATTAAGTTCTTGTCCTATCAATTGGCCTGACATTGAAGTATTGGAAAAAGAAATGACTGATTTGCTCAATTTAGAGTTAGCTGAACGGGTAGTTATGCTGATTTCGATCGGTTTTCCTGATCCAGAGGGTTTGATTCCTTATTCACAGAAGAAATCTTTAGATCAAATTATAAAATACAATAAGTTATGAATATACTAATCCACGGCGCTCATTTCAAAAATAAGGGTGCAGAGCTGATGCTTCTTGCTATTAAACAACAGCTCCAAACTTGGCCAGAATGTCAATCTGTTGCAGGTTGTTTAAGAACTGGTACGTATCAACAAAGGAAGCAAGTCGGTATCAGTCATTTAACGTGGAGAGGCGCATTCAGACCTCCTTATAATAGAATCCCTTATAGCATTTATCCCGAATATTTCATATCTCAAGTATTACCCGCTTCACTCAGAAAAGCTCTGAATATTATTATTGAGACCGAGATAGATGCTGTTCTTGATGCTTCTGGTTTTACTATAGGAGATCAGTGGGGGATAGAGAAAAATAGGAGGATGGCTACCCTGTGCTCTCGTTGGCATCAGCAGGGAAAAAAAGTGATCCTATTGCCTCAAGCATTTGGACCTTTTGAAATACCTGAGATTCGTCAGGCAGCCAAAGAGGTGATAGATTCTTCTGACTTGATAATCGCCAGAGACAAAACTTCTTATCAAAACCTCATAAGTATTTCGGGAAAACCTGGCTGTATCAAGTTATTCCCAGACTTTACCAATATCTTAAAGAAAAAAACACCTGACTACATCCGAGAACTTTCAGGAAGAGCCTGTATCATACCAAATTCTCGAATGATAGACTCTACACCATCCGATGTCTCATATCGATATCTAGATTTTCTCAGGTTATGTTTTGAGAAATTAGAACATGCAAAATTAAACCCCTTCTTGCTATTGCATGACAAAGGTGATTTGGAGTTGGCGAAAAACCTAGATAAAAAAATAACTGATGGCATTGAGATTGTAAGAGAAGAGGATTCTATGCAACTCAAAGGTATTATTAGTGAGGCTCGTGTGGTTGTTAGTTCACGGTTTCATGGAATCGTGAGTGCACTCTCCCAAGCAGTCCCATGTATTGCAACTGGATGGAGTCATAAATATAAAGAGTTAATGCAAGACTATGGATGTGAAGAGTATATTATTGATTTGAAACACAAAGAATATATAGAAGACCGATTAAACAAGATAATTGATACATTGGAGGATGCTGATTCGAGGCATGCCTTAGTAGGCAACATGCTTCAGCGAGGTAGTCGTCAGAAACAACTAACTTTAGATATGTGGTCAGAAATTCATCATTTTTTGAAAAAGGCATAGATTATCTTGACTCCAAAAGATTAGTTTATTTTTTTAATTTTTTATTGCTCGATTTATTATTGTTGACCGGGAATTAAAATGCTTTCAAATGCACCTTTTGTCTCTGTAATCATACCAGTTTTCAATGATAGCAAGCGCTTGAAAAAATGCTTGACAAAATTAGAGAGTCAAAGTTATCCCAGAAATAGATTTGAAGTCATTGTGATCGATAATAACTCTGAGGAAAGTCTGAAAGATACGTTTGATGCTTTCCAGAAAGTACATTTCTTGCTGCATATGAACTAGGGTAGCTCTCTAATAAGAAATGTACTTTCT
>JBCBQE010000591.1:0-4695 GCA_039820385.1 Cyanobacteria bacterium J06635_10 | reverse complement strand
TGTTCACTGTTCACTGTTCACTGCTCACTGTTCACTGCTCACTGTTCACTGTTCACTGCTCACTGTTCACTGCTCACTGTTCACTGTTCACTGTTCACTGCTCACTGCTCACTGTTCACTGATTAACTTTGCCATTTATCAAAATCTTGGACAAACTGAGATAGGGAGATTAATTGAATTCGCATATCTTTTTGAGCCAATTCCCTATCTGTTGGGGTATTATAGCCCCAGTCCGCAAGAAATAATTCTACATCTTCTAAGTCTGTTTGTTCTTTAACTTTTTGTAACGTTTTGATTCTGTCTTCTATAAACCATAAATTTACGGCAAAATCATTAGATGCAGCTTTTAATTCTCTTAGTATTTCGTATTTAGGGCGTTTTTCTTCTTTGCCAAAAATTGCTTCTTGGGGTAAATCAAAGTTTGCTTTTTGCAATAGTTTTTTGACAAAACGTCCTTCTTTAGTTGTAACTATATATAGTGCAGTTTGAGTATTGTATATACTTTTGATTCTTTCGACTACTCCAGGATAAAATTGATGTAGACTTAGCCAATTATCTAAATCTTTCTCTATCCACTTATCCCGCTGTTTATCTAACATGTAGG
Organism: Cyanobacteria bacterium J06635_10; assembly: GCA_039820385.1. GTDB lineage: Bacteria > Cyanobacteriota > Cyanobacteriia > Cyanobacteriales > Nostocaceae > Rivularia. The sequence goes on along the minus strand of JBCBQE010000591.1, from coordinate 4,091 downwards.
CAATTTCTTGAGCAGTAAAATCATCTTGCCGAAGAATTTTATGGGATATATCCCTCCATTCTTGAAAAATTTGATCTTCTTCAAAGCCTTCTAATAATGCTTTAATTAGAACAGGCATTTCCCAACCTGTTTCAATTACTGGTCGAAGACGATAAAATTTATTCGCTAACTCTTCTGTTTCGATTTGATTGGAACAAGACCAAACTTTACAATAAGTACGCCAAGCTGTTTGGAAGTATTCTATCAGTCCGTTACAGATTACACCGTCAAAGTCAAGAGCTAAAATTGTCGGGCTAATTGCGATCATTTTCTGAATTTACAAAACTGCTTTTTCAGCTTATCGAATTTGCGATAATTTTTCTGTCTCATGTAATTTTTTAATTTTTATGCTGGAAGTCAGTAAATCGGCACAAATAAACTTAACTATGGAATTTTAGAGGATGTTTTAAAAGTATTCGGCGCGCCCTTACCGCTACTACACCCCGCATTGTCCACCTGGGTGGACTAATATATTTGTAACCTACGTTGTAGCCGCGATTTAAATCGCCAGGTAAGGTATGAAATTAGACTTTCAAAACATCCTCTTAACGATTTTCGGTTAAGGGGAGCCTAAAACGTTCCGCATCCGGTGTAATGTATTAAGTAAGTTGGTCAAATTAAATATAAAACCTCACCACGCCACTTGCACATTCAGGGAACCCTGGTGCAGCAGTGGCTCCTCAATCCCTCTCCGATGCTTTGGAGAGGGAAGCCGTAGGCAGGGTGAGGTTTCATCTTATATTTAATTACGCCTACCTACTTAAAAAGTAATATTGCTATTGTTTAGTTAATCCAATCTAAAATATTTTAAGTTCTGAACTTACGCGATTCTCACAAGACTCGGATGGTGCCGTACACTCATTGCCCTATTATTGCCTTAACAATTAGTCAGTGTACAAGCAACGGCACGGCAATAAAGCCCGAAGTTTATCTACACCGCTTTTTGCCTCAATAAAGTGGTTCGTAAATCTACACCACTTTTTGCCTCCCCTACAAAAAAAATGTGCCAGTTGCGGGCCGTCCTTCTAAAATATTTTAAGTTATTTAAACCTGCCGAGTATGGAATCAAGTCAACAATTATATCAAGAAATCATCAAACACATCGCCGCAAGTGCTGACAAACGAATCACCTTTGCCGAATACATGAACTTAGCACTGTATCATCCAGAATACGGTTACTATTCCCAAAAAGCGACAAATTTGGGAAAAGAAGGTGATTTCTTTACCTCCGTACATCTCGGCGCTGACTTTGGCGAAATGTTAGCAATTCAATTTTTCCAAATGTGGGAAATATTAGGTAAACCTATATCTTTTGATTTAATAGAAATGGGTGCTGGGCAAGGACATTTAGCCGCAGATATTCTAAATTATATCAAACAGAACTATTCTGATTTTTTCAAAGCTTTAAAATACATCATAGTTGAAAAATCACCTGGATTAAAACAACTTCAACAACAACGCTTAAAAGAATTTGAAGTCAACTGGTGCAACTTAGAAGACATCCCAAATAATTCTATTACGGGTTGCTTTTTTTCAAATGAATTAGTAGATGCTTTTCCAGTTCATCAATTCATCTTAGAAAACGGAGAATTACGCGAAATATACGTGACAAAGGAACAAGGGGAAATAGAAATTTCTACCCCCTCTACCCCACGCCACTTGCTACAACGGAGGGAACCTCCGCAACGCAGTGGCTCCTCTACCCCCTCTAATATTTTCACCGAAGTTACAGACAAACCTTCCACCCCGGAACTTGTTAATTATTTAGACTTGTTAGAAATTGATATTGACAAATACCCCTCCGGATATCGTAGCGAAATTAATTTAGCAGCATTGGAATGGTTAGGTGTAGTAGAAAACCGTTTGCAGCGCGGGTATGTGTTAACAATTGATTACGGCTATACTCTAAACCGTTACTATAATCCTAGGCGTAATCAAGGAACCTTACAGTGCTACACTCGACATCATCGTCATAACGATCCGTATATTAACATTGGACAACAAGATATCACCGCTCATGTTGATTTTACAGCCTTAGAAAAAAATGGCGATCGCTGTGGTTTACAAAAAGTTGGTTTAACCCAACAAGGATTATTCTTGATGGCTTTAGGATTAGGGGAGCGAGTAGCAACTCTATCCCAGTCAAAGCTACCTTTATCCACTCTACTGCAACGCCGCGACTCACTACACCAACTTTTAGATCCTTTAGGGCTTGGTGGTTTCCACGTATTGGCTCAAGCTAAAGGATTAAAAGAAACTGAAATATCTCAAACACTTAAAGGTTTTACCCAACCAAAGTAAGTGTACCAGGAATGGTCCCAATTGTCACAAGACTCGGATGGTGCGTGAGACTACAACCTTTATTATTAGGTTTAAGTTTTAAGCTACTCTCACAGCACCCTACAAGAAAAATGAACCAGTTGCGTAAGTTCTATCTACATCTAAAAAGTTAAAAATTTATTCATTTGATCTTAGCGATTGTTGGTTTATCATAACAACGATTGCAGTGCTATAAAAACACAACAAAGGTAATAATTATGTCCACTCATGACTTATTAATGTTAATAGGATTACTTGTTCCCGGAATTTTACTATCAGTAATGATAATGGTAACTTTCGCTGCTGGAGGCTAAAAAAGTTAGGAGTTAGGAGTTGTAGAGACGTAGCACTGCTACGTCTGTTATTGAGTTAGGGGTAAAAGGTTTAATTGTTTATTTATTACAAATCTTTACCTATTCCCCATTCCCTGTTACCTATTCCCTATTCTCCTATCTCCCTTATCATTTATAAAATCAATATTAAGAAGGAATTAAAAATGAAGGTTGGATTTCTGGGTACTGGATTAATGGGACAACCAATGGCACAAAGGTTGTTAGAAAAAAATGTGCAGTTAATTGCTTACAACCGTACTCCAGAAAAATTAGAACCTTTAAGAGCAGCAGGTGCCGAAGTTGTAGAGCATCCCCATCAAGCGATCGCTGCTGCGGAATATGTAGTACTTATGCTTACCAACACGGCAGCTATTTACACCGTCTTACTTTCAGATATGTCTTCGCGCTGCGTGAAAGGAAAGCAGGTAATCCAAATGGGAACAATTACCGCCACAGAAAGTAGAGAAATAAGAGACGCAGTAGTGGCTGCTGGTGGAGACTACATGGAAGCACCAGTACTTGGCAGCAGACCCGAAGCCAAAGCTGGTAAACTAATTGTCATGGTAGGCGCACAAAGAGACCAATACAAACGCAGCCTAGAATTATTAAAGCATTTTGGTCCCGAACCTATACTTGTTGGTCCTGTAGGTAGTGCAGCAGCGGTAAAATTAGCAGTAAATCAATTAATTGCATCCTTAACCTCTGCCTTTGGTTTGAGTCTCGGATTTATCCAAAGTCAAGGTATTAATCCTGAAATATTTATGCAGATTTTGCGTGAAAGTGCGCTTTATGCACCTACATTTGATAAAAAACTACAACGGATGCTGGATGGAAATTATACCAATCCTAATTTCCCCATGAAACATTTAGTCAAAGATACAGATTACTTTATTGAAGAAGCCAAATCAGCCGGTTTAAACGTTAGTAGTATCCAAGGAGTGCGAGAAATCCTTGAAATAGCCATGAAAATGTCAATGAAAAACGAAGATTACTCATCTTTGTTTGATGCAATTAAAACAGGTGAACATGGTGAGAGTTAAAAGAGAGTTAGGAGTTATACCGTTTCTGTATAAAGATGCGCCCCTAGTGAGCCTACGCAGGTAGGCTTTGTTACGATAGCCCTAGCCTTCGAGGCTATGGGCGATTAAGCGCAACCTCTATCAATTATCAACGATCAGTTATCAGTTATCAATTATCAACCAACAACCATCAACCAACAACCAACAACCAACAACCAACAACTATCTCTTCCCACAAGAAGCATTATTAAAAGATGGTGCACTTTGAGGAGAAGCTTCAGCAACAAAGAAAATATCCCCATTTTCATCCACAATCATCCCAGTAGCTTCCACAATACGGTTCGGATTTTGAGTTTCGATTCGGAGTCTCAAACCTCAAAAT
>JBCBQE010000590.1:0-4695 GCA_039820385.1 Cyanobacteria bacterium J06635_10 | reverse complement strand
GCCTAAATCACATGAATTAGTGATTTAGGCGTATTAAATTTATGATAATTTTATCGAGTTAAGCTTTAGTTTGTCGATTACAATTTTGTAATGTCAGTTCAGGAGTAGCGAAGTTAAACTAGAGTTATCTACAAAAAATCATGAATGCTTCTGGGGGTTCTGTTTATCTTGAAACTTCCCTATGCCAAGTAATAAAAGTACTGAATTGTACAGGGAAAAAAGACACTCTTTTCTTTCTTTTTAGGAAAAAATATACAGGTTTTGAATCCGAAGGCTTTCTAGCATTTATTTATCCGCTCGTTTTAAGAGGTTTAATTATGAATTGGAATCAAGTTTCAACAGGAATATTGGTAATGGCATCCTTAGTAACTACTGCATTACCTGTATCGGCAAGTCCTTACCGTACTTATAACAATGATTATCGAAGAAATGAAGTTGTTAAAGTAGTTGATATAAATGTTAATTTAAGAGGTCAAAACAGGCGAAGAGTTAACAAGAAAAAGTTTAAAGAAGTTTGCACTAAAAAACGTATTCGAGTGAGAGGACGTGTTAGAACTATTAAAGAATGTAAATTGGTTAGAGTCCGGAGATAGAAAAACTACCCATAGATTTGAAAATTTTGATTGCATTAAATTATAAGAAATGCGGGAAAGATAGATTATCTGTCCCGCATTTTCATAGCGATTCTCTCAGCCTATACTATAGCGGCTTTTGATGATTGTGGAGGTGATATTAATCCAGTAATTGGATATCACCAACATGGTATTAACGGATGTTTTGGTGTTGAAAGTAAAGTTGACGGTGAAACGAAATTAGTTGGATATGCTATGGATGGATTTCCGATCCATAATGCCTACGAAGATAGCAATCAAACTCCAAAACTGGATGAGTGCGGAGGTCATGAGGTAGAAGGGATAGGTTATCATTATCACGCAAATAAAGCAGAAACAAATTCAGTAATTTCTTGTTTTCATGGGACTTTGGTGCAAGGTCAGCAGGATGAAAGGGGTGGTAAACCTGGTAGACCACCCCAGGGTAAAAGACCACCTCGAAATATACCTCCCAGAAACGGTTTACCTCCTAGTAATTCACCAAATTAACTTTGCCTGGTAATATTTTTACTACTCTACTGCGACCGCCTAATTATTTGATATAGAATAATTATCATTATTTAGTATTTTTTTCTCGAAACTTAAAGGTGCTGTTTGAGGCGAATGCCAATAAGTAGTATATGATACTACAAAAATAATAGTTTGCTATCAACAAAAATACTGATAAGTCGGTTATGGCATCAGAAGATAGAGAATTTGATTTTTCGGGTACAGAAAGGAGTTACGCACCGGGAACTAGACTAAAGCTCGCGAGCTTTAGTCTAAACTCCAGTAATAACGAAGCAAAATTAGCAATATTTCTTTCAATGGCAACACTTAATGCTGAATTTAGATTACTAGTAAATATATCTCTGGAAAGAGATAAATTAAGCTCTGGAGTTAAAGCAATTAAACTTCCCAATGAATCTGCGTTCCAAATCAGTGTTTCCAGTTTGTATTGAAATAATGGTAAAAGTCAGGGCTGAAAGCTGAAATCTTCGCCGTGCTTGCTCTACAGGCGTTGCATGTTGCCAAAGTATCGCTCCAAATGAATGAAACAGTATCGTCTTAGCCCAGAAGCCGTAAGCAGCTAGTTACCAATTCCATACAAAGCCCCAATTTTGACCCTGTCTCTGAACATCAGAGTACGACATCTCTGCTTTCTTGGCATTACTGAGCAAATTGATGCCAAAGGGCACGGTCAACAACAGACGAAACATGTGGTTGCGCTTTCCATAAGTCACTTTGCGAGTTATCCATGTCACAGCATCTGCTTCTGGCTTCCAGTATTTGTTGTACTGGGCAGCGGCTTCCTGGAGGTGCTCGATCTCGAACCTCTCAATGCATTGATCCAGTACTATCGCCGACTCCATCGCAGCATTTATTCCCTGACCGATGGGTGGAAACGGTGCACCTGCGTCGCCCAACAACACTGCCCGTCCGCCGTGTAGTTGTGAGCAAGAAAGCATCCTACCAATATGGTAGGTCTTCCGCGTTACAAAACTGGCGAGCGAATCGTCACTGACCATTTTTAGGACATCGGGAGCATGTTGTTTGAGCAGGGCACGGGCATCTTCAACCCCGTTCAACGACAGTTCATGGTCTGAGCCCACGCTGCAAAACCAGCGCAAGCTATCGGCTTTTCGACCACTAATTGCACCAACAACTAAAACTATCGGTAAACCTCCGAATACATATAAATAGTGCGGGTCGAGATGTCCTGTGTTTTGGTCGAGTTCGAGCATTGTTGAGTAGTTCGGGATTTCTCCATACTCAGTTGTTATGTAAGGTAATTGCTGCTCCATCTTTCGCCGTACCAGTGAGCCGCCACCATCCGCACCAATCAAAAAGTCAAACTGCAAGGTGTCACTTTGCCCATCTTGTTTAATTGAAACCTCTCCCGTTTCCACATTGACCTCTTCAACTTGGGTGTTAAATCGGCAGTCAATGCAGTCGCCATAGTCTCGCTCCACAACAGTCATCAATGAGCGGAGGATGTCACCGCGCGATCCCGTCCAACCCTGCTCTTTCCATTCCTCAGTCACTAAGCCGTTAAATACTTTGATCCCTCTAAAGGGAAGCATATACTCATCGAAGACGTCTGTGGCTTCAATGTAGCGTAGCGCCTTCAACCCATGCCCGGTGATGTCGATAGGGTATGACCGATCGGGATTAAATTGAGAAGTGTCTGCGGGATGTGGGTCCCGTTCGATAACAGTTGTATGGATGCCTCGACGTGCAGAGGCAATAGCAGAGACCAGTCCGGCTGGACCACCGCCAATAATAGCAATTTTACTTGTTTGATTCGTCATCATTATTATTCTCCTTGATTCGGTTTTAAATGGGCTTCCAGTCATAAGCTCATCTGCTGATGAAATATCCGCTTGGATAAAAAACTAGACTGTACAGTTTGATAATAACATAAAAAACTAGACTGTACAGTTTGATATAATCAAGGGAGTTCATAAAATTTTTCTCCCAGGAGATTGTGTCATGGTTCCAGCTTCAGAACAAACGGATGCTCAGCAACGGCGTGCTTTGCTGAAGGTTGAGCAGATCTTGCAGGGAGCGACTCAGGTGTTTCTGTCTCAGGGGTATGACCGTGCTAGCATGGATCAAGTTGCAAAGACGGCAGGTGTTTCTAAGCAAACGTTGTATGTCTACTTTGCGGACAAGAAAGCCTTGTTTAAGGCTTTGGTAGAAAGAATGGCGAAACAGCGTTTTCAGGCAGTCTTTGAAGAAACCTCCTTGGAAGGGAGTCCCGAAGTCGTTTTGCCCCAATTGCTCCAAAAAGGCTTCACCCGCATTGCTCAAGATATTGAATATCATGACTTCATACGCATGATGATTGGCGAGTCAAAGCGTTTTCCCGAGCTGGTTCACGTTTTTTTTCGCAACATTACGGTGCCCGGCATAGAAACAATCAGTGATTATCTGAGGAATCATCCAGAGCTTGAAATTCCTGATGCTGAAGCAACAGCCCATATCTTAGTGGGGGCATCATTCTTTTATATGCTTACTCAAGAGATAATGGCTGGAAAGGATGTTTTGCCGATGACACAAGCTCGTCTGAGTGCGAGCTTAATGCACTTGTTCGGTATATCAAGCGAGCTAAAGGCATCACCATAAGTCCCAAAATTAGCGGGAAAGTTCTCAAAACGCGGGCTAACGTCCAAGTTCAGACACGAGGCTCGTTGTCATAAATTTCGCTTTCAAGGGGTGGCATATCATACGTTGATGGTACAAGCCCCTAAATTAATTAATGGAAAAAATAAAAACAATTGTGCCACGATGCTTCAGCACAAGGCACAAAAAGTCTTTGTTTAAAGCACCATTATTGATTTATGGGGATTTTAATTCTTAATTCTTAATTCTAAAATGACAAGCACCCCAAAACTAACGATTGTTTCAAATTTTATATGAGCGTTTTTAGCATAGTTAGGTACTGAAGAGCCAACTTATCAATTACAAAATTGTAATTGGAGTTGTTGAGTTGCGAATTTAAAATATAAACATCATAAAATTAGCTATGGAATAATTGTGAATGTTCTATTTGTTGAAGATGAAGCAAAAATTGCTGACTTTGTTCGGGCTGGACTAAAGGAACATAGTTTTACTGTAGATTACTGCGATAATGGTGATGAAGGTTGTTTATTAGCCTTGGAAAATGAATATGACGCAATTATTTTGGATATTATGATTCCTGGAAAAGACGGGCTATCAATTCTCAAACAATTGCGTCGGGAAGGTAAGAATACTCCGGTAATTTTGTTAACGGCTCGGAACGAACTTGACGATCGCTTAGCAGGGTTGAATTTGGGTGCAGATGATTACATTGCTAAACCTTTCTTTGTGGAAGAATTAGTCGCTCGCATCCATGCTGTTGTCCGTCGTACTGTAGGAGAGCGTCAAAATTTTATTGCTGTGGGAGCTTTGAAGTTAGATAGAATTACTAGGGAAGTTACTTGCAATCAAAAAGCGATTGAGCTTACCACCCGCGAGTTTAATCTTCTCGAATATTTGATGCGATAGCCCTAAAGGGCGACGCTTCGCGTATCGCCAGAACGAGTTTTTACGAATCCGCTGGATACAAACATCTACGACA
>JBCBQE010000589.1:0-4706 GCA_039820385.1 Cyanobacteria bacterium J06635_10 | reverse complement strand
TTCTCAAACTCGCTTCTAGTTTTTTTCTTCATATAAGTAGTAACACAGATTTTTAGTGCATAAAAGAAATTATATAAGCATATTATTGTATAAATCAATATTTAATACATTTTTTATTCGTGTTATTCATTGGGAGATTGAACTCCACAATGAATAATAATCTATTAGTCAATAGGACGCATAGATAATACAGGTTCTGTTTCACGGTTTATACCTTTTTCGAATCCAGCTGCTGCTGCACGAGCTCGACCAGAATGCCAAAGATGACCAATGAATAAGAAGAAGCCTAAGAAGAAATGAGAAGTTGTTAACCAAGAGCGAGGCGACACATAGTTTACAGAGTTGATTTCTGTAGCAACACCACCTACCGAGTTTAATGAACCTAATGGGGCATGAGTCATATATTCTGCAGCTCGACGTTCTTGCCAAGGTTGGATATCATTTCTAATTTTGTTGATATCTAAACCATTTGGACCTCTTAATGGTTCTAACCATGGCGCTCTTAGATCCCAAAAACGCATAGTTTCACCACCAAAGATTATTTCACCACTTGGTGAACGCATTAGATATTTACCTAAACCAGTAGGTCCCTGTGCTGAAGCTACATTCGCACCTAATCGTTGGTCCCTAACTAAAAATGTAAATGCTTGTGCTTGAGATGCTTCAGGACCGGTAGGACCATAAAACTCGCTTGGATAAGCAGTGTTATTATACCAAACGAAAACTGAGGCACCTAAGCCCATTATAGCAATAGCACCTTGACTATAAGACAGATAAGCTTCACCTGACCATACGAAAGCACGACGTGCCCAAGCAAACGGCTTTGTTAAGATGTGCCATATTCCACCTACAATGCATAAAATACCTAGCCAAATGTGGCCGCCGACTAGATCTTCCATGTTATTTACAGAAATAATCCAGCCGTCACCACCGAAAGGTGATTTGAATACATATCCAAAGATAACTAATGGGTTTAATGTCGGACTAGTGATAATTCTAACGTCACCACCACCTGGTGCCCATGTATCATAAACACCACCAACATACATAGCTTTAAGGACTAACAAAAATGATCCGATTCCTAAAAGTACTAAGTGAATACCTAAGATCGTTGTCATTTTATTTTTGTCTCTCCAATCATAACCAAAAAATGGGAATGATTCTTCTAAAGTGTCAGGACCTAATAATGAATGGTAGATACCACCAAATCCTAAGACAGCTGATGAAATTAGGTGTAAAACTCCAACAACAAAGTACGGATTTGTATTAATAATTTCACCACCTGGTCCTACACCCCATCCTAAAGTTGCTAAATGAGGAATAAGAATAAAACCTTGCTCGTATAAAGGTTTTTCGGGAATGAAGTGAGAAACTTCAAATAAAGTCATTGCTCCACACCAAAAAACCATAAGTCCAGCGTGAGCTACATGAGCTCCTAAAAGTTTACCAGATACATTAATTAGTCTAGCATTACCAGACCACCAAGCAAATCCTGTTGATTCAATATCGCGACCTGCGATTGTTGTATTAAAGCGCGTTTCCACGTGGCAGTACCTCCTCAGGGAATACGAAGTTTTCATGCGGTTGATCTTGAGCTGCCATCCATGAACGAATACCTTCATTTAGAAGAATATTTTTAGTGTAGAATGTCTCAAATTCCGGATCTTCCGCTGCTCTTAGCTCTTGCGAAACGAAATCATATGCACGTAAGTTTAGCGCTAAACCTACTATACCAATTGCGCTAGTCCATAGACCTGTAACAGGTACGAATAGCATGAAGAAATGTAACCAACGTTTGTTAGAGAACGCTACTCCAAAGATTTGCGACCAAAAGCGATTGGCCGTTACCATAGAATACGTTTCTTCTGATTGTGTAGGTGTGAAGGCACGGAATGTATCCGCAGCGTCTCCATCTTCGAATAACGTATTTTCTACTGTTGCACCATGAATTGCACATAGAAGTGCACCACCTAAAATCCCTGCTACTCCCATCATGTGGAATGGGTTTAACGTCCAGTTATGGAAACCTTGTAAAAATAGTAAGAAACGGAAAATAGCCGCTACTCCAAAGCTTGGTGCAAAGAACCAGCTAGCTTGGCCTAATGGGTACAGAAGGAAAACTGATACGAAAATAGCAATTGGACCAGAAAAAGCAATTGCATTGTAGGGTCTTATGCCCACAAGACGAGCAATTTCGAATTGACGTAAACAGAATCCGATAAGTCCAAATGCACCATGTAATGCTACAAAAGTCCATAAGCCACCAATTTGGAACCATCTAGTAACATCTCCTTGTGCTTCTGGTCCCCATAATAAAATTAATGAGTGTCCCATACTATTTGCGGGAGAAGATACTGCTGCTGTTAAGAAGTTACACCCTTCAAGGTATGAAGAAGCTAAACCATGCGTGTACCAAGATGTTACAAATGTCGTACCTGTAAACCAGCCACCTAGTGCTAGATAAGCTGTTGGGAATAGAAGCAATCCTGACCAACCTACAAATACAAAACGATCTCTTTTTAACCAGTCATCTATCAAATCAAAAAGACCGCGTTCTTCTTCACGTGCTACTGCGATTGTCATAACACTAATGTAGCATTATATAAAGGTTCATATTTCAATGTTCGGAGGAAATTTAACATCGAGTTTTAAATTTCATTTCCACTTCAGTGATTGTTATTTCCTTAAACGGCGCTTTGATTAAACGGATCATCTTTAATAACCTCTATTTGAGGGAGTAAGTTAGCCAAAGCTCGAATTGTCGTTGTTTTGCCTGTACCGCGATCTCCCATTATCATAACTCCTCCGATCTTGGGATCAATCACATTTAGCTGCAAGGCTAACTTCATTTCCTCCTGACCAACTATGGCAGTGAAGGGAAATACTGTCTGTAACTTTCTTATATTTTCACTCATAGTTTATGAATCTTCAACCTAAAAACGTTAAGATATCTTGCTTACAATTTCTACTTTTCTTTACCTTTTAATCGGAACTAGTCATACAATGCAGTTCCTAATCTAATTGATAAAAGTCCGGTAATTAGCGCTAATACCAGAGCTAAAAATATTTGGTTATCGCTTATCATTAATTTCTTGTTAAATTTTTTTTTGATTATTCAATCTCGGCTATCCTTTAAACAAATTTATAAGTACTTGACAAAAAAATATTCTCTTTAGTACAATCAAACTATCCAGAAAATTGGATCCAATGACGTAGATTAATCTTTATGATTATGATAGATATATATATCATTCAACAAAAAAAGTCCAGATAAATTAAAATACATGGATACTATTTAAGAGTTTGATCCTGGCTCAGGATGAACGCTGGCGGTATGCTTTACACATGCAAGTCGTACGAGAACTTCGGTTCTAGTGGCGGACGGGTGAGTAACACGTGAGAATCTGCCTTTAGGAGGGGGATAACAAGCGGAAACGCTTGCTAAAACCCCATATGTCCTTGGATGAAATAGAGAAATCTGCCTAAAGAGGAGCTCGCGGCTGATTAGCTAGTTGGTGTGGTAATGGCACACCAAGGCGATGATCAGTAGCTGGTCTGAGAGGATGATCAGCCACACTGGAACTGAGACACGGTCCAGACTCCTACGGGAGGCAGCAGTGAGGAATTTTCTGCAATGGGCGAAAGCCTGACAGAGCAATACCGCGTGAGGGATGAATGCCTAAGGGTTGTAAACCTCTTTTGTCAAGGAGGAAGATCTGACGTTACTTGACGAATAAGCATCGGCTAACTCCGTGCCAGCAGCCGCGGTAAGACGGAGGATGCGAGTGTTATCCGGAATCACTGGGCGTAAAGCGTCTGTAGGTGGTTAAAGAAGTCGACTGTTAAATCTTAGAGCTTAACTCTAAACCAGCATTCGAAACCATTTAACTTGAGTATGGTAGAGGTAAAGGGAATTCTCAGTGGAGCGGTGAAATGCGCAGATATTGGGAAGACCACCAATGGCGAAGGCACTTTACTGGGCCATTACTGACACTGAGAGACGAAAGCTAGGGGAGCAAATGGGATTAGATACCCCAGTAGTCCTAGCCGTAAACGATGGATACTAAACGTTGTGTAGGATCTCTCTTATGCAGTGTTGTAGCTAACGCGTTAAGTATCCCGCCTGGGAAGTATGCTCGCAAGAGTGAAACTTAAAGGAATTGACGGGGACCCGCACAAGCGGTGGAGCATGTGGTTTAATTTGATGCAACGCGAAGAACCTTACCAGGGTTTGACATGACGTGAATTTAATCGAAAGTTTAAAGTGCCGAAAGGAACACGTACACAGGTGGTGCATGGCTGTCGTCAGCTCGTGTCGTGAGATGTTGGGTTAAGTCCCGCAACGAGCGCAACCCTTGTTTTTAGTTGCTACTTGTTTAGATTCTAGAAAGACTGCCGGTTATAAGCCGGAGGAAGGTGGGGACGACGTCAAGTCATCATGCCCCTTATATCCTGGGCTACACACGTGCTACATTGGGTAAGACAATGGGAAGCTACTTCGTGAGAAGATGCTGATCCTTAAACTTACTCTAAGTTCGGATTGCAGGCTGCAACTCGCCTGCATGAAGATGGAATCGCTAGTAATCGCTGGTCAGCTACACAGCGGTGAATCCGTTCCCGGGTCTTGTACACACCGCCCGTCACACCATGGAAGCTTGTTATACCCAAAGTCGTTATTCTAACCTATTTGGAGGAAGGCGCCTAAG
>JBCBQE010000588.1:0-4706 GCA_039820385.1 Cyanobacteria bacterium J06635_10 | reverse complement strand
TGTAGCAAGTGGCATTGCGGTGGGTTTACATCCCACTGAACGGTTAACATTACGTACCATCCAGAAACACGCTTAACTACACGAGCTTGCTTTAAAACGCCACCGTCAGGGATAGACCGAGACTGCCTTAATTTAATCTTTCCTATCACTGGCAACTTAATATACCCATTTTGCAATGGGTTTTTACCTAACTGCGGAAACGAAAAAGACCGCATTCGTCTAACTTTTTTAAATCTTGGGAACCCATGATTTTGTTCCCACATACTCACAAAAGCTTTTTCAAGTCTTCTCAACGTCTGCTGTAAGGATTGAGCATTGACTTTACCTAAATACTCATTACTCTTACGTGCAGCAGTTAAAGACTTACATTGAGAAGCAAATGTTGGACGTGGCGCGTCGGCAGGAATAATGTAACAGATGTGAAGACTGCAAGCTTTAATCTGACAAGACCGAGATTTATACCAGTCCTTACGTTCTGCCAAAGCATGATTGTAAACTCTACGATGAGTCTCTAACCACTCTTCAAAAATGCCTATTTGATTTTGTGTTGGCTTTAGCTTGAACTCGTAAGTCAGATTAAACACTCTTATCACCTCCTAGATATTATTATAATCTATACTCTATAAATCGGCAACAGTTTTTTAGAATATCACGGGGAATAAATTCCCGTGGCGCACTACACCCCCATAGCTAGAAGCTAGGGGCACTGTGCGCGGCTACGGTAGGGATACTCACTGCACAAGATTACTCCCCTTTCTTAGTGAAAGATTACCGTGAGCGTACTGAGTTTCGGAGTAGAGTGCGTTTTAGCCGGAAATCGATTAGCGGAACGGGAGTAGTAATTTATTTTATACAATCTGCGGCAAGGAATGCTCTGTCTACCAGATCATTTCAATAGCAATAATCACCGCCTCTGTTAGCTTTATTGCGTTCCTTTGCAGTTCGTATTGCTCCTAAAATTGTAGAAACATACACGCACCGTTTAGCTTTACCCCCATATTTGCTAGATAAAGTGATTCTTCCTAAAGGCGGTTTTTTGATACTACCTGTATAATCAAACTGAACTTGTTTGACATTAGTTGATTTTCGTAGAAGCAAAGTAGTTTCTTTGTCCAAAACTACATTAGAATCCAAACTATTCCAGATAGCGTTATTTGGGTTTAACGTTTCAGGATGAACAGCCCACTGTACAATATTTTCTTTAACGCGAAGACTAAATTGCCAAGTGGTTTTATTTTTTTGAGCTTGGCGTTGCGTGTCACGTAAAGCAAGATAAACCTTCTCGTGAGCATCATTGAGGCGACGAGTATTTATAAAAGCCAGCAAAGAAGGTGCAGAATAAGCAGCCAAAATACCAATGGCTGCAATAGCTACCAATACTTCGAGCAGGGTAAAACCACTGCTAGAATTATGATTCCGGTGTTTGTTAAACATTTAATTATTCGATAAATGCACCACACTGGTAGATACGGATAGTTGGAATTAACTAATACCTGATAACTGAGAAATATCTGATGAAAAATCTTTTAGCCCACCCAGGTGGGCTTCGTGATTGTAGCCCCAGCCTCTAAGGCTGGGGCTAATGAATAGGATTTACTTCATTCTTGATATTTTTTCTTAAAGTAGCCGTTTTTCCACAAGTAAAAAGGACTAATTAAGCTATTTATAAATAATTGCATTTCGCAAGCTGCAACTAAATCAGTTTTTATTTTTTTACCGTATTTAAATATATGAAATAAAATTTTTCGCAGGTCATTTATCATATAAGCGAATATTGCCGCTGGCTTTAAATATGGTTTTATATCAACCATTCTGGTAACACAGCGACTTAATCCAATTCCTTTGAAAAAGGGAAATAAATATTCTTTTTGCAATCGCCAGCGGGGAATTTGATGGAATATTTCCATTTCTGGGTTATACCAAATTTCCCAGTTTGATTGTTGAATATAAGAAAGCATTTCTGTGTCTTCACCGGTTAGCATATTACCGTTAATTCTGCCTGTCAAAACTAATTTATCAGGTACGGTTTCTAACCAAGCCTGTTTACGAATAACTATTCCTGCTGAAGGGGGTAATAATTTACTTTTTGGTTGATAGAGTAAGGGTATATTACCTCTTTCGGTGATTGCTAAAAATGGGGCTATGCGTTGAAAGTTTTCTGGCGGTTCAATTTCCCATTTGGGGTGTATTTGACTGGCGATCGCTCCTACTTTGGGATATTTTTGACCGAATTCATAAGCTTTGACAACCCAGTTTGACACGGGATAGTTATCATCATCGAGAAAGCCAATAAACTCACCTTTGGCTTCAGCTACTCCTCTTTCGCGAGCATATGCTGCACCTTGTCTTGGTTCAAAGCAATATCTTAAAGGAAAAGGATGTTGCCAGTTTTCTTGATATTTTTTGACAACATTTGCTGTGTTATCGCTGCTGTTGTTATCTACTACAATAATTTCCCAAGAAATATTTTCGATATGCTGTTGATTTTCTAGTCTTTCTAAAACTTCAGGCAATCTACTTCCACCGTTGTATGTAGGGATAGCTACGGTAAAGTTTATGGACTCTGTCATAGCGTTTGTTTAAATGTTGATTTTAAAGTGATTTGTAAAAAAAAAATTTTAAAGCAAATTTTATTAATTATAGAATTGGTAATTCAAATGAAAATAGAAATATAAAACTGCACCCAATGTATTAATTTTCTTCTTTGGATGCAGTTATTGCTTCAGTATTTTTATTGATTTTTGTCAGCTTTTATTACCATGTACTGTTCTTTTTATTACAATCCTCATCTTTTGCGGTTCGCATTCCTCCTATGAATGTTTCTACAATAACGCAGCGCTTTAGATTGCTCGGTTGCTGTTGGTTACTTCCCGAATTCTTAGGTATTGCTAATACAATCTTTAAAGGTACTTCAGCATCTCTAGGTAAAGTACCAGTATACTCAAAAGCAATTGTTTCTGTAACGTTTTTTGTACTAGAAGTAGATTTTATTTTAGTGACTTTATCGCCATTCCCTTCATTTTTATCTTTCAGGTTACTACCTACTAAGAATTGTTCGGGATTTATTCCTAAATCGCTGCCTAATGGCTTCCAAAGATCGATTTCATCAGAATCTATCTCTTCTCCATCAAGGTCTTTCGTTGGATAAATAGCATATTCTATAATATTTGTATTATCTTGATTTTTTCTGAAACTAACGCTGTAACCACGTTTATTTTTTCTAGCTTCTCTCTGTGCTTGTTGTAGCGTTGCAAAAACTGTATCGTTAGCTTTATTGAGTCGCTGTCTGGCGACAAAAGACAGCCAACTTGGTGCGGCTATTGCTGAAAGAATACCTACAAGCGCTATCACTACCATGATTTCGAGTAAGGTGAAGCCAGAAGTGTTTCGATCAAGTCTCGAAGATAACTTCGATTTTGCTAATGATACCTTTGTAGGGAATTTATATAACATTTTAAATATCAATAAGTTAAATATGGCACCCTTTGTTTGATTCATTCAAGCTAAAAATAATTGATTTTTATAATTGATTCAAAGCTTATTTTGTAAATACAAAACCGCGTCCTTCAACTCGTATGCGTGCTTGAGGAAAATAATTTTTTTGTTTATCGCTGTAGTCAGGAGGGGTGTCATCCATTCGAGCAAGTGCGTTACCGCGTAAGTAAACTTCTGCTGCTGTATTTATTGAATCTACACATACATGAAAACTAGCTGTTTCAACATCTCCGGTAGGAGCAGAATCTCCTCTTCCATCAAAGTTTGGTATCTGTTGCATTCCTGTAGGACAATCAGCAGGCTTGGGATTGGTACGAGTATTTATCTTTGTTTGGTCAATATAATCAACTAAAGTTAAAATGTCTGGGGTACTTGAGGTATATGTACCACTTTCCCATTCATTCATCTTCGCTTTTAGCTCGCCTGAACCGGTAAGATCAAATAATTTAAACCCAGCGTCTCTGGTGTCTTCTTTGTCGTCGTCATCATCTCCATAACCGTCACTAATTTGAAATCGACCGATTCTAGCAGCTTTAGACCATGTAGAGTTGCTATCATCTTTAATCAAATAATAGGCAACTAAGGAATAACTAAAGGTATCGTCGCATTTATCTGGTTCCCTTTCGCAGTTATTTGTATCAATCTCAATTACATTTTTTATATATTGTCGTTTCCAGAAAACAAGAACAGGGAAATACTTTTTTTTGTCGTTAGTTCTGTTCTTCGGTAATTCATCTCGAATTTCATCTATTCCATCGGCATCATATATATAAACTGCTTGTTCTAAATCTCGTGCAATAAAATCTAGTGCTGTTTTTAGTTCTTGTTCTGTAGTTGTCTTTACCTGCTCTCTACGCTCGGTTTGCATGATGTTAATCATGAATGTTAGTAAAGGCGTAAGAATCAGTGAAGCTAGAATCATCGCAACAAGTAATTCTATAAGCGTGAAACCAGCGGATTTTTTAGTTGATTTTGAAGTCTTTGTTTTTTGATGATTTATTAGTAATTTGAGTGGATTCATGATCGTTTATTTTTTATTTATAGATATAGCAGTTTGCAAGTTAAAGGAAGTACACCCCTCCCCAACCCTCCCCTTAGTAAGGGGAGCCACTGCTGCGGCACGGAACACGCACCGTTGTAGCAAGTGAAGCAGCGCGGTTAAGGGGTGCTCCCCCACTCGCTATTGCTGTTACTCTGACGAGTCACAACGC
>JBCBQE010000587.1:0-4715 GCA_039820385.1 Cyanobacteria bacterium J06635_10 | reverse complement strand
GCGGAATTGGTGACAGTTTCGCTGAGTTTAATTAAGTGCCAAGTCACCAGGTTTTTTCCAGTCAGAACTTGCTCGCAAGGCTGTTCGCGTCAGCGTGCGCGAAGCGCATAAGCGCCGGGGGCAAGTTAGTTAAGTTTTCTACCCAAAAAACCGCTTTATCACAAACTCACCTCGACGGCACTCGCATCAAGAAGAAGTTATCTGAGAGAGTGCATAGGGATGTTACAGGTATTCAACCCATGCATAGGGATTTGTGGAGCGCGTCCGCAGGCTAGATGCGTTTATGGAGATGTGTTGTCATTGCGGGATGCGGTGGCGGGGAGTATCCAGATACGGAGCCGTATCTTTTAGAGGCGTGGCAACGATACAAAACAAACTGCGAGCAAGTAGCCGAGCGTGTTCGCGCAGCGTGCCCGAAGGGCATAAGCAAGGGCAACCATAGTCCTTCTGAGCAGTTCTCTAACGAGGTGCTAAACCCTAGCCAGATAGCCAAATCGGGCGAAAAGCTAGGGTAGATGCCTGAATCGCCGTCTCTTCAGAGCGGCGAGTGGCTCAAGTTTACTCTTCCTTTCTACTGGAATTAAGGGTCTTATTAAATCCCATTCAACATCTGAAATATCTGTGGATTAAGCTTTTCGATTCATTCCACCCTAATTTATACTGAACTACTGCTTACTTTACAGTAAATGTATTGGGAAGCAATTACGATAGACCCAGCCGACACCCTTCGGGTGTATCGCCTTTATTTTCTATTTATAAACACCCTCTAAGTATATCCATGACCTTAACTAGGTTTGAGGCTAATTTCAAACTGTTTTTGTCTCAGAGGATGTTTTTAATGTCCCGGAAGGTATAATTTTACCGTTCTGACTTGGTTAAACGAAGGAAGAAGAAAGAGCCGAAGTGCCGAAGTTGTTTGGAATTGGGATGGGGATTTAAACCCCAACCCAATTCTTTCACCGTATGACGGTGGGGAATTAAACCCATATGTTTAAGTTAAAATTTAATGAAAATCTAGGCTTGAGTCATGTACTCAAATACTTAATTATGCTTTAGATAAGAGCAAAAGACTAGGCTGTTACAGCCACTCTCACACTAGTAAAACTAACACAAATAAATTGTCAGAAATTTTGCCAAAAACCATCAAATTTAACAGCTTAGCAAAAGATTCTTTTAAAACATCCTCTTAATCCCATTAACGAAACCTAAATCTTGAAATGCGATCGAAAATGGTATAAATCGAAATAATTTTGGTTTATGTTATAAGTAAATTCTCCATGAATTAGACTCCTTAGATATATTACATGAACATCAAAAAAATTACAAGTATTCTAGTATGTTAAATTACAAATTTGTGTCGCGCTATAGGTCCTCCAACTGTAAAAAGTCCAGCAATTCATCATTAGGTTCGAGTACTCCCGTCATCGGTAATGATGGTGCTGGTTCCCAAGCTACTGGTTCGATGGGGGAAGGAGCTAAAAGAAAAGCTGTTATACCCAACCCACTCATACCTAAAATCAATCCAGCAATTTTTCTCAATGTCTTACGTTTGTTAGTTTAAATTGCAGATTCACGAATTTTTTGGTCTTGCATGGTTAATTATCTAATTATTTTAAGATTGATTAATATTTTTTTGAGTAAGCCCCCTAAGTCCAGTAAAATTTAGAAGTCGGGGGTATTCATGTCAACTGTTGGTTTGTCCCATTATATATGATGGTTTGTAGTTGGGCTTTAGCCCAGATTACTTAACATTAAAGCGATGTAAGTAAAGCTTTCTCATAGAGTAGTGCTACTACAAGCCTCTTTTAACCATCAAAACGGCTGGAGACAAAGTACTAGAAATTATTTATAGAGTAATCCATAAGCTAAGAGACTCTTAGCAGTTGAGATTACAGCTTCTTCGGTAGTTCTCGGTGTCCATCCCAATAGCCTTTTTGAAGTTTCATTGCTAACTCTTCGACGCTGATTTAAATCGGGGACAATTGTATTGATAGCAGGATCGCGTAATGCTAGAAGTCTAAGAAACCAAGCAGGTGCTTTTAGAGTCGGTACCTTCAAAGCTTCTTCACCAAAATGATTGCGGAGGGTTGCTGCTATTTCATGCATCCACATAAAATCAGAGCTTCCTATAAATCTATTACCTGCTGCTTCTGGTTTTTCCATTGCTAGTACGTGTAAATCTGCAACATCGCGAACGTCTACAACTCCAAATCCAATCGGTGGAATGATTGGAAAACTACCATCCATCAATCTTTTGACGACTTCCAAAGATGAATTGACTTTTGCTTCTAATGCAGGCCCGCATACCAAACTCGGACATATTGTTGTCAATTCGATGGATTTATCTTTATTTACAAATTCCCATGCAGCTTTTTCGGCTATTGTTTTACTTTGTTTATAGGGTGTGAGTGTTTTATCGTTCAGATCTGTCCAATCTTTCTCATCGTAAATATAGTCTTTATTGGTTGAACGAGAACCGTTTACCGCAGCCGTGGAAGATGTCATCACTACCCTTTTGACTCCCTCAGGAGTCGCAGCAGCTAGAACCCGTAGAGCACCATCTCGCGCTGGTATTATCAATTCATTTGGATCTTTCGGCTGTTTTACTGGCAATGGAGAAGCTAAATGAAGCACGGATTCGCAACCCTTAACCGCAGCATCCCAACCTTCATCGGAATCTAAAGTTGCGGTTACATATTCTATATCTGGATTATCGGAGTAATGAGCTTTAATTAATGCTTGTAGTTGTTCTATTCGCAATTGCGAACGGACAGTAGCTCGAACAGAATAACCTTTTTTAAGCAAAGCTAAAACACAATTACTGCCAATAAATCCCGATGCTCCAGTTACTAATACAGTAGATTTGTTCTGCATAATTAAATCCTTAAACTACAAAAACAAGATTAGTTTGATGTTTGATTTGGTGTAAGATCAATCCCAAATGTTCGAGCAACAATCAGAGGATTCAAATATTCGCGTATCAACCTCACTTTGTTACCTTGTGTTTGTATTATAAATACATACTTATTTTGATAACGTCTGCCATTTTCTGCCACTACAAAATCACCTTGGGCTTCTATGATAACCACATTTGGATTTCTAGTATCATAGACGCGAATTTGCTCAAATTTTATTTCGCTAAAGAGGGAGACTACTCCTTCTATATATGCTTGTGCAGCTTCTCGGTTGGGAAAATCTCTACCTTCTAAATCTAGTGGTACTTCTAATGCTGCATCTTGCGTCCAAAATTGGGAAATTGCATTAGTATCTAGAGCTTCAAGAGATTGCAAAAATTGCTTTGCTACACTCCTCAGATCGGGAGCCTGGAACAATCTCGTTTAGCGAACCTCAATGGCTGATATAGCAAAGAAAGTAGGAATATCTCGTCCTGCTTTGTATTTACACTTTGAAAATAAAGAATCTATCTTCCGTGCTTTATTAGCAGAGTTACACGAAGGGACTTTAGAGCAAGCACAAACAGCTTTGAATGAAAATGGGAAGATTGGCGATCGCCTTTTGAAAGCGTTTGAATATCGAACGGTAGAATTATTCGCTGTGGTGTGCAATTCTGTTCACGGTGAAGAGTTGATAGATATTAATGGTAAAGTTGCTGCTGATGTTTTCTTGGCAGCCAAGCACAAGTTTGTGGGGATGTTAACTCAGGCCTTACAGGAAGCGCAAGCTTGCGGAGAAATTCAATTAGAATATATGGATGCTCGAGCTGCTGCATGGTTTGAAACAAGCTGCTAGTAAAGTAGAAGATTATCGTTTAACTCTGGGGAGATTTATTAAAGTTTTTGAGAAAGCGGTAGTTTTCGATCGGGTTAAAAATGACAGGTAAGAGTAAAGAGGGGGTAGAGGGGGAAGAGGGGGTAGAAAAAAATTTCTTATGTTGACGATATTTCTTGCAAAATTAATGTGGTGGAGAAGTAGTAGTTAAATGATTAATGCTGTATTTTTTACAAATGCAATTTATAAAAGAAGGAAGAAGTTAGGAGGAAGATAGAAGTTGATAATGTATTTTTTAAAACTTTAGTTATGAGTCTAAAACGAAATTATTGAAAAAAATAATATTTTGAGGCGCGTAGCGCGTACCGGAGGGACTTAAAATATTTACGTCCGGCATGCACAATCTCACGTTTTAAAACGTGAGTCCAACTTCGGCTCTTCCCTCTTCCTTCTTCCTGAGTGAAATAATCCCGGTTTTTTCTCAATAAAAATACTGCTTTATGATTGATTTAGTGATATACAATACTTTAATATTTGAGTAACACCAACTGCCAGTAAAAATAAAAAGATAAAATCAATTTACGTAATCATGGCATCTACTTACCTACAGAAGCAAATAAAAGTTATTCTGACAGATATCGAAGGAACTACAACCGATATTAGCTTTGTACATGAAGTTCTTTTTCCCTATTCTGCCAAACATTTATCAACTTGGGTACGCAACAACTTAGAATTACCGATTACTCAAGATATACTGCAACAGGTTAGAGAAATCACTGGTAAATCAAATCTTGATGTAGAAAGTTGTTTGAGTCAATTAATGAGTTGGCAAGCTGAAGATAAGAAAATTACGCCCTTAAAGACTCTCCAAGGTTTAATTTGGCGAGAAGGATATGATAAAGGTGAATTAAAGTCACACATTTATGCCGATGCTGTTGAGTATCTGCAAAAATGGTATGATGTTGGTTTAATGCTGGCTGTTTATT
>JBCBQE010000586.1:0-4723 GCA_039820385.1 Cyanobacteria bacterium J06635_10 | reverse complement strand
CCATTTTTTAAGGTTCCCGGAACGTGACTGGTTGAGAGAGGTTTTCCCATATTTTCATAGTTTTCCGGAACGCGGGGTTTCTAATTACCCCCTATCGAAAATCTGGACAAAACAGCAAGCGCCTGAATTGTTGCGGGGGCTTTGACGGGCAGCCTGCCAAATTTTTTCTCCTAAAAAAAATTTGGCAGGGAACCTTTGACGGGAACCCTTTGACGGATAAAAAAACCGCTACAAGTATAAAATGCCTAAAGCGCAAGCCAAAACTAGTAAATATACAGGGTAGATTTGGGTAAGGCGCAGTCTTTAGCCCGTCTATATTTCACTGAACCCCTCAGTTTCTAAAAAACAGAAAATTAGATACCAAGCCTTAACAACTTTTTTTAAGTTGTATGAACACACTGCCCATTGAAGGGTTGCTAATTTTTTTTATGGCGTACAGTATGTATTCCTATGTACATCAAATATATATTTAATAACCTCATATTTACAAATAAATGATTAAGTAGTAAGTCAGACTTAGAGTTATATATTTGTCAAAGTATTGATACTATTGTCAGTAAGCGTACAGATTTTATATTCAAATTCAGACCTAAATAATTCTTTACGATAACCTTAAAGAATATGCCTTTTACTAAATAAAAAATAATTTATTAATCGTCAAGGGTTTCCATAAGAATTTTTTTATTCTAAAAAAAATCTTATGGGTGCCCGTCAAACAGCAAAAATATAATTCATAAAGGGGTCGAACCCCCGGCGTAATTTTTTATTTTATGATTTATAAATAACTAAGTGGAAATCAGCTTTTTGATTTTCAGTCTTCATAACTAGTCATTACATTGTTTGTGTTTTATAGAAATTAGCTTATATACTATTGTCCAATTAATCATAAATAATTTTAATTACTCTAATAGTTTCGCAAAAAAGCTGAAATGTAATTCAATTTTTAGTAAATAATTTAACAAACAACAATGTATAAATTTTAAAAATTATTTGATACTTCCCTATGGATTTAAACCTTTGTAAGATTTAATAAATATTTTATTTTTCTAAAATACCTAAATTATTAATATAAATCGAGTGTTTGATGATTGTAAAAATAGAATTAAAATAATGCTTTGCTAAAATGATGATTATAAAGAAAATTAAAGAGTAAAATAATTGTGAATTTTGTATAAAGATTCTCAAAAATGATGAAATAGTGTTGCGATACAAATATAAACTTTATAGTAGAAAGATTTAACATACCCCAAATGTGTTCCCTATGACTCAATCAAGCATATTTTATTAGCTGTGAGCAAAATTGAAGGCAATGAATAATAAACAAATTGAAGAAGTGATTAAAGCAATTCTTGCCCGGAAGTATTCATGGGCTTGTGTATTAATATTGCGTTTTCATGGATACGATCCAGTAGACTATATACCTTATCGCACTTACATAAGATTACTCAAAGAAAATTATCAGGAAGCAAATAAAGATACTGCGGATAAACGCGTAGATTTTCGCAATTTACAATCGAATAAAATGCAACTTATAAAGCAAGAAAAAGCTTAATAAGCACTTTTAAAATCCTGTTTAACTAAAACATATGGGTTTAATTCCCCACCGTCACAGGGTTCCCTTAAAAGTTTTTTAGAAGAAAAAACTTTTAAGGGTTCCCGTCACACGGTGGAAGAATTGAGTTGGGGTCGCTCATCCCCATCTCAATTCCAACCAACTTCGGCTCTTCCAACTTCGGCTCTTCCTTCGTTTAAGTTTTTCATTGATTTATTTTTATATTTTGCAAATATTTAATTAAATTTTGCAGTAAAAGCGATTGGGTTGAGTGGATAAAAAAATGATCTCCGGGGAATATTTGCAATTTAAATGAACTTTGCGTTTGCGAGCGTTACTTCCCGGAGGACTAAAGTGAAACAAACCGCGATACGGACAGGGCAGATTTTCGTTATCAGTATTGGTAGATTCAGCAGTTACCGCTTTTGTGGCTTCGCGGTAGTAATAATTAATTATTTGAAACGGCTTCTCTACGAGAAGCCACGCAGAGCGCGTCTAAGACTTACGGCTAATGTGTGAAATATTCTTGTAATTTTTTTAGATAAACCTTATTTTAAACAAAACAAAAATAGCCCGAAATTGTGACGCTAATTACGAATAAGTGAAATCAGGGCAATATAAGTTCACATGTAATATTTGCACGTCATGCTACCTAAGTATTTTTATAGATTTTGTTTTTATGCTGTTCTGTCGCAGTTTATTTTATTTTGTGTGACAGATAAGTCTTCACATGCTTCAGTTGTTAAGTTGGCTCAAGTTCCTAATGATGGAGGAGGAATACCTATTCCACCACCACAGGATATCCAACCTCGTCCAAACCCTTCTCTTACTGTTCCTTCGGTTCCCGAATCGCAAGAAAATCCTCTCAGTACTGATACGACAATACCAGAAGCAAAAAAAGTTCCTGATGGTGGAATCACTTAATTCCATTCGTTGATTTTGGCACTAGTTGGAATAGTAGCGGTAGAAGCAATCGGGAGAAACAAACTCTTGCTTCGTTTGGTATGGGTTTGCAATTACTCCAAGGTAATAATTTTCGCGCTCGTCTTGATTGGGGAATTCCTTTAGTATCAGTAAATTATAGGAAAAGAACATGGCAAGAAAACGGTCTTTATTTTACATTACAATACAATCCCTAATTCGTGGTTGTGGGATTTTATTAAAAAGCGTTAAGAAAATATCTCTAGTTGGAAAGCGTTTACCAGGAAATAAAGCGATCGGCCGCACGGCTGCAACCTACGCAATATTTTTAATTAGTGCGTTATTGATTGTAGGGATGTCTCCGGTTTTTGCTCAAATTCCAGCTTCGGGGTTAGTTACTGTAACTAAATACTTGGAAATAGTTGGACAAAGTTACCGCAATGTCCATATAATGCCTTGCAGCAATATACAAGACTTTTAAATGGATATCAATGTTTGATTGTATGTGGTACAGTAATTTACAAGCTTCTACCAACTTGACCGCCTAACCTTGCATGAAGTAAGGAAAGCACGGCAAGTTGCCATTTGGCTCTCAATTAAATATTTTTAACTCCATTGCCAGTAGGCAATGTGGCTAACTGCCTACCAGAGGTCAAGGAACTAGAGTTATTTTAACTACAGTTCCAAGCTGCAAGGCGCTTCTAGTAGAAAAAACTTTATACCGCCAGTTTTTCTACCCAAATGTCCAAATATGTACAAGTATGGGTAGGTATTTAGAAGCGGTTAAATAATCCTCAATCTCTGGTAAGAGAAGGTAAATTATTATATCGTCAACAGGAATTATCTCTAGCGCTAGAGTATTTTCAAAAAGCAGCAAATATTTTTGCTCAAAGAGGAGATAAACATAATCAAGCTATCACTTTGACTAATTTAGGTCGTTTGCAGCTAGAGTTAGGAAAAGCCAACGATGCTTTGAATAATTGGGTAACAGCGAAAGGTATTTATATTGGGTTGGGAGATAAAACAGGAATTACTCGCAGCCAAATTTACCAAGCTCACGCTTTACAGAAAATAGGGTTTTATCCTCGCGCTTGTGGAATTTTATTACAAACTTTGGAAATTTCAGAGCAAAATTGTGAGGGTTTGACTGAAGAAAAGCTGGAAGTAATTTTAGGACAGAATCAAGAAACAATTGAGCAACCCGATTCACTTTTATTAACAGCTTGGCGGAGTTTGGGTGATACTTTGCGAGTAATTGGGAAATTAGATGAGTCGCGTTTACTATTAGATAAAATTGCTCAAATCGATTATTCTCGAAATAAAGCAGCAACCCTTTTGAGTTTAGGAAATACCTTTGTGGCTTTAGGGGATTTAGAACGCGATCGCCAATTAGCAAAATTCTCCGTAAAATACGAATATCAGCCTTGGCGTTGTTCTCGTATAAACAGTATTCTTATCAAGGAAGCTGTAGACGAATATAAATTGGCTGAATCTAGATATCAGGAAATAATTGACCAATTTCCTACAACACCTATAGCTATTAAAGCAAAACTGAATCTTGTGAAAATTTTGCTAATTAGAAGTAAATTCAATTCATCATATAATAATGATACAGCAGGTTTATTGTCTAAAGCAGAATCCCTATTATCTGAAATCAATATCTCGAATTTACCTCAAAATCAAACCCAGGTTTACGCTCAGATTAATTTAGCTAAAAGTAGCGCTTGCTTAGCACAATTAATGAGTAATCAACCTGACTGGGTAAGAATTGCGAAACAATTACAGTTAGCACAAAACAAAGCTGAGAAAATCGGAGATAATCGAGCTAAATCCTATACTCTTGGTAATTTAGGTGGTTTATATGAATTTTATGCTTGGTGGTTAGATCAAAATTCAAATCCAGCGAAAAATATCAAAGATAGTTTGTGTAAAACAGCAAATGATTGTCGTAGAAAAGCGCAAAGACTAACAGAAGAAGCTCTTTACCTCGCTCAGCCTAGTAAAGAAGCATTTATTGCTTATCAATTACAATCACAATTAGGGCGTTTATTATATAAACAAGGAAAAAGAGATGATGCAATAACGGCTTATGAAGCAGCGATAAAAACTTTAGAATCAGTTCGTGATAATTTATTAGTAATTGATTCTAATGTACAATTTTCTTTTCTAGAAAATATAGAACCTGTTTATCGTAGATTGTTGGAATTACTTTTGCAACCTCAAGCAAGCGAAGATGAAGGTAATTTTGTC
>JBCBQE010000585.1:0-4723 GCA_039820385.1 Cyanobacteria bacterium J06635_10 | reverse complement strand
ATTAGGGTTGTTCCCATCCCGCAATTCTTCTTGATTTTGCATGCGGGAGTCGTCAAGGGCTCCCTGGGAAATTTTTTTAGGAGAAAAAAATTTCTCAGGGTACCCGTCAAATTGATGTTCTGTGTTCATCTTAACATTATTACCAATAATATACGGGTATACACAGCGGACAAGCTTGAGAATTTACACTCTTATAGTTCTGGAGGGGGCAGACGCACAAAATGTTTTTTAACAAGTAGTCAAATAATATTGTTTCAAAATTAATCAGATAAATAGAGCCGCGATGTTGTGAGTGAGGTTAAAAGCTACAACTTAGGTTTCTACATAAGTTTGTAATTGAGTTTGTAGTCTAGATCTTGCTCTAGCAATTCTTGACTTCACGGTTCCTAAAGAAACACCAGTAATTTCGGCAATTTCTTCGTATGCCAATCCTTCAATTTCTCGTAGCACTATAGTGGTACGAAATACTTCGGGTAAATCAGCGATCGCCGAGCGCAGTTGCTCGTAAAATTCTCTTGTTGTAAGTTCTTCTTCGGGCCCGGGAGTGTCGCCAGCGATTTCCCAATCCATTTCTCCATCGTCTAAAGTACGGGGAGCATCTAAGGACAAAGGACTAACGACTCGCTTGCGTTTACGTAACTCGTCGTAAAACAAGTTAGTAGCAATTCTACTCAACCAACCTCGGAATTTACTAGGGTCGTGCAACCGACTAATATTCCGGAAAACTCGTATCCAGACTTCCTGAGCTAAGTCTGCTCTATCAGACCAATCAGGAGCTAAATGATACAAGACTCTGTCAACTTGCGATTGATAGCGGCGCATTAGTTCTGCAAAAGCAGTACGTTCGGGGCGCACGCCAGTTTGACAGCGCAAAATCAGGTCATGGTTTGAAAGTTTATCAACTTCTACTGATGTTTCCGGAAACCTGGCATCAAGTGTAGACCAGGATGCAGCAATCGATTGACTCATATATCTTACTGGCTTCAAATCATCCCTATCTATTAGACCTGTAAAGATGCAGTTAGTTCCCTTCAATAGTGACGGATTTACAACTGGAACAAATATTTGAGGTCAATTTCAGTAAAATCACGGTTCAGAATCATCTCGCCGGAATGTCGGTTCTACCCGTTACAAGGAATTTTTGGGCAAATACTGCTTTATCTAAGTAAAAATGCTTCTAGGGTGCCAATTCAATAATTGCCTATAGCAATGTTAATGCCTGGGCAGAAATATAAGTTTATATTTGTAATAATTCATGTTTTACAATGCCATTTTTTGTAATTGCTTATTCTTTCTATAAAGAATTCCCCAATAATTATGATGATTCATGATTTTCACTCCTTTTATATAATTTTAGCCAATGATACTATTCATGATTTTTTGATAAAATGTTTGATAAAATTTGATAAATAAGTATTACCTTTGACTTTTTTAAAAATGACAAACTTTGATACATTAGTCCGTCCTTAGTAACCAGCGAAATTCTATTTTTGTAGCATCTTGACTAAAATTTGAGGTGTTGTATCCCTTTGAAGAGGATAAGACCTTTCATAATCGTTTTGTAGCGGCACTCGAACTTGCACAAACATATTTAGGGAAAATGTAATGGTTGCTGCAAGCAATAATTTTTCTAACATAATTTCTCTCACACTCACCTTCCTTTAATGATTGTTAATTGCACTTCTTAAGTTCCGGATATTAGCCTATTGTCTAAAGTTTTTTTGTTGTACAAGTAATAGCATCTGTTCGGCATAGCCGAAGAAGGCCCGCTCGATCGAGCCTTAATTTAGGCGCATGCTAGTGCTAGTGATAGGTGACGCTTGCTCGTAGATTGCAGAAATTTGAATCTTCCATCTTTAAGGTAAATTAGTAAATCTTCCTTATAAGAAGAAGCTAAATGTTTAATGAGAGCAATGCCAACTATGATTAGTTAAAAGGTTATTTAACAGAATATAAAGTGTGTATGGGAGGCTTTTGGGAGACACAAAAATGGTAAGAAATGATTCTTTAGTACGTATAGTAATGTTGCTCTGCTTTGGTACGGCAATTTTATCTTTAACCCTTCATTGGCGAATAAGTACTTCGATGCCAAAAACGGTCAAAAATTCGGGTGTCCTGAATAAGACTGAATCGGAAGATTTTTGGGGACAACAAATTCGACGTTTCCTATCTTCTGTGGGTAAAGATGTAACAGAAAATCCTGTACCATTACCACCATCAACTACACAAACAGCCTCACTACAAAAATCCGAAGCCAAACGTCTACATGCATCTCCCCAGAAGAAATTAGTAGTTGATTTAAGCGATCGCCGAGTTTATGTGTATCGTCAAAAGACGGTTATCGCTAGCTATCCTATTGGTGTAGGGAAAAGGGGTTGGGAAACGCCCACAGGAAATTTTGAGGTGATGCACATGCAGAAGTACCCTGCATGGCAACACCCAATTACTGGTAAAGTATTTGCAGCTGGGCCAAATAGTCCTTTAGGAGAACGTTGGATTGGTTTTTGGTCTGATGGACACAACGAAATTGGTTTTCATGGGACACCGAATTCCGAACTGGTGGGAAGTCCAGTATCTCATGGTTGCTTGAGAATGCGTAATCCCGATGTCCGCTTACTCTACGAACAAATCAGTTTAGGAGTACCAGTGCAAGTGCGTAAATAGCTTGGGGATGGGGAATGGAGCAGACGAGGGGATGGAGAGAGAACAAATAATTCAAAGCTCCGGTGGTACTAACTCCTAATACCAATTCTGTATGAGGCGTGCTGCGAATCACCTGCAGCCGGCGAAGGCTGGACGGCAGTTGCTACAAGTCGGCGGCAGTCGCTACAACGGTGCGTGTTCCTCCGTGCACGCCGCGCTGCCGCTGCGTTCCCGCCCATCGCACTGCCTCGGCTATCGAAACAAAGCCCGTCTGCACGGGCACAATTGCGGCGCATCTTTATAAAGAAATGGTATAACTCCTAACTCCTAATTCCTAACTCCTAACTCCTAACTAATTTACGATTTTTGCTCAAAGTTTGGTGCATAAGCCTGAAGTAAGGTACTAACTTGATGCAAAACTTCGTTACCAGTGTTTTTACCAATAGCTTGACGTTCGGGGAAGAAATTAGGTCTATCTAAGTAACGAGAAATAGCTTCTCCTACTTGTTGCGAAATAAATTCTTGAAGTTCTGCTTTCGCCCTTTGACGTTGGTAAGTAGCACCTTCTTCGGTGGTAGCATAAAGAGGTGGGAGACGGTTGAGAGCGTAAGCAGCAATATCCCCTACATCAAGGGAGCTTTCGCTAGTTGCTTCAATTTCCGCAACTCGGGCGATCGCCTCGGTTAATACCAACTCTTCCATAACATTAATAAATTGTTTGCGAGGTACCGCCACTACCTCACCGGTTAACAATGCCCCCATTAATCGATCAAGTGCCATGTACTCTTCAATAGAGAGTTCGGAGGCATTGTCGCAGATGCGCCCAACTTCGGCTTCCATTGCTGGTGTTAGATAACCATCCTGGAGAGCCTGTTCTACAATTTTTTCGATACTCATAATACTCATATTATTATCAGCCACCCAAAGCTTGGTAGGACGGTAGCAACTAAATTTATTACTTTTCCCCGATTTGGGTAAATAATATACATTTTACTGGGAAAAGTAACGAATCACATCCCCATTATTTAATTGTAGTGAAACGCCAAGGTACTGGATCGACAGCTTTTCCATTGACGTATAGACCCCAGTGTAAATGAGGACCAGTTGAAGCACCAGTGGTACCAATACCGCCAATGAGTTGATCTGGTTTAACCATATCCCCTTCTTTGACGTTAATTCGATTTAAGTGCATATAAATGCTGGTCACCCCTTGTCCGTGGTCAATGCCGACTATATTACCGTGAACCTTGAAACCCTGAGCTACTGTACCAACTAAAGCTACACGCCCTGCTGCTGGTGCAACTACGGGCGAATTAGTACCACCAGCGTAATCAACACCACGATGGAAATAGTTCTTTGCAAATTTACCATTATAGTAGCGACGTACACCATAGATTGTACTAATACGTGACTTATTCGGTCGCAGGAAAGGACCGTTCCAATATTTTTGTGGAGTGACAATTGCTTTGAAAGCTCTAACTCTATCAAGTTCGTGTTGGGTTGCTCTCACACCAGCTTTACCAGGAGGTAAATTAATCCTTTGTATGGGAAATTTACGATTATTAACCCATACAGCCAAATTACGCGTTTTTCCATCGCCTGAAACTGTAATTACTTTTCTTCCATGTTTTTGCAATGGAGTCGTAGGAATGAAAGCACGATACTGATTTGGTGCAATTGGAAATACTGGGTAAGTTTTTCCTTTGCTAGTAACTTTTAAATTTCCAGCATTTGCAGGATTATCGGGAGTTACGATCACCGATATTGTGTCGCCTAATTTGAGAGATGATGGAGTTATTTGTACTTGTGCGGCTTCTGCTACAGAAGCAAAGGCGACGGGAACAGCACTAGCTACACCCAAGGCCATCCTGACACCAAGATTTGTTTTTACACTTTTAATAAGTGAAACTAGCGATCTATTTCCATAATTAGCGACGTTAATCTCGTTACTCATATATCTATTATCTATAAATACATATTACTTCTGTTGAAAAACAGACGCTTCGTATTATATACAGTGTTTCCGAATTCCAGCATTTTTTTGTTTCAAGCTGCTTATTTGTTAACTTGAAACAAAAAA
>JBCBQE010000584.1:0-4731 GCA_039820385.1 Cyanobacteria bacterium J06635_10 | reverse complement strand
GTGATACGGAAAAATTTTAGGCATTTGAACATTTCTCAAACGGATTTCGTGAATTTTTGTTACAAACGTGTAAGTTCTACAAACAACTATTTACCGCAGCGGCTTTACTGACAATAATAGTTTTGTTGAATACAAAACCTGCGATGGCTCATCCCGGACATGGTAGTGAATTAATGCAGGGAATTGTCCAGCAAAACTTGACGGGTACCCTAGATAATTTTTTTAGGAGAAAAAAATTATCTAGGGAGCCCTTGACACCGAATTTAGTAATAGTAGGATGGGGAATTGCATTTTTGTTTGGTGCAGGATATACCATTACGCTGGAACACGGTAAAACGATGGTTTTAGCCTCAAAGCTGGTTTATCAAGCAACGGCTATCCAGGCAGTACTTTTGGGTTTAGTTACAACTATTGCTCATAAGAAACACGCGGAAAGCGGGAAACTCAGAGGCTTTAGCCCTGAGAGGAAAGGGACACGAGTGGTTTTTACCACCGTGGCATTTAAAAACTGGTTTTTAAATGGATATAATCCGCTTGTTCCAGTAAACCCGTTGGTGGTCCCCTCGCTCACCGCTACTAAGATGTCCTTTCTGGAGGCAAAATGCGGTGTGGATTTTCCTCCCGCATTATTGCCGTCAAGCAACTGAACAAACAGTTTTAGAGATAGTCCGTTCGTGTAGCGTCCCCGAAGGGGATACTGGGGAAGTATCCGGAAGTCTTTACCGAGTAACGGCTCAGTGAGCTAGTCAGTACTTACGTTGCTGGATTTGCTTCCTGCAAGCCCAGAGTCTTCAGACCTGGGTTACTGACACTGCAAGCATCTTTGCACTCGCATTTTAACCCTATTAAGTTCCCAATATATAGCCCCCGAACAACTGCATCTCTTTCTCAGTTTTATCGGTTGTCCATTGGCGATCGCTTTACACAAAGCGATTTAGGTCATACTGCTGCCATGGTGCTTTTAATTTGGGAAAAGCATCGGTATTGGTAACTTAAAAATTTTCACAATCTACGCTTATCAATGGCTAGAACCTTTTCCTTCAATAGGAAAACAACAAAACAAACTTAGAATTGCACTGGCAATTCTAATTATCGCAACTGGTATTTTTCTAACTACATCTGCTGTAACTTGAGGTTAAATTCATGAGAAGAACTTTTTTTATTGTTTTACTAGCTATTTTCTTCGCTTTTGATATATTCTTCGCGATCTCTACTGCTGTAGCGGATAACCTCAAAAGCTCGCCAAGCGAACAAATTCTGCATCCCAGTACGAATACGGCAGTAATATTGGATAATCATAAGGCAATTCATTAAACCATTGTTGATCCCAAGGTTATAAACTTATTTTTCGTCTCTAGAAATGGTTATTCAACCCAAAACTTGAGTAGAAACCAATACCATTTCTTGATAACAATGCGCCTAATTTAGCCCGTGTTCAGCTTCGCTACAGCTTAAACGGGCTTTGTTTTGTTAATTCAAATATTCCATTTTAATCTGATATCCGGGGATACCGTCTCATACACCCTTAATGTTTCTGGATTAAGTATTCCCAAATCCTTAAAAAAATCACAAAAATATCTCGGTAGTAAGGATGCCCCAGGTTTTATAAACCTGGGAGGAAAAACGCCGCGTGTGGTTTTAACCACCGTGGCATTTCTCCTGTTTTTTTGGGTGAACTGGTAACTGACTTATGGTAGTTTAAGTTTAAATTCATGGAATAAATAATTCTTATCCTTATGGCTGGAGCAGAATCTTGGGTGTAGAACTACGCAGTTTTGTATATCTCGATAATTTGCAACCTCAACACGCAGCATATATGGGAACGGTAGCCCAAGGTTTTTTACCACTACCAGGAGATACTTCTTTGTGGATTGAAATCTCTCCTGGGATAGAAATCAATCGAATTACCGATGTCGCGCTCAAATCGGCTTCGGTACGTCCGGGCGTGCAGATGGTAGAAAGGCTATATGGTTTGTTGGAAGTGCATTCTAGCTCCCAGGGAGAAACTCGTACTGCGGGGCAAGCTATTTTAGCAGCTTTGGGAGTTAAAAGAGATGAAGGCCTAAAACCCCGCGTGGTTTCGAGTCAAATTATTCGCAATGTTGACGCTTATCAAACACAACTGATCAATCGCACTCGACGGGGACAGATGTTATTAGCGGGACAAACATTGTATGTATTGGAAGTAGAACCTGCAGCTTATGCTGCATTAGCTGCGAATGAAGCCGAGAAAGCCGCTGGAATAAATATCCTTGCTGTCAATGCTGTAGGTAGTTTTGGCAGGCTTTATTTAGGGGGGCAAGAACAGGATATACTTGCAGGTGCTGATGGAGCGTTAGCAGCGATTGAAAACGTAACAGGTAGAGTAAATTACCAAAGTAAGCGTCAGTAGTAGGGATCGATCGTGGCAAATTTAGAGCATTTGACTTTACTCAGAACTGGTACTTTTACAGGAAATGAGTGGAGAAAGAAAAATCCTCAAATTGAATTAGATTTCAGTTCGGCAAATTTATCTGGATACAATCTTACAGGCTCAAATCTCCAAGGAGTGAATTTGAGCCATGTAAATTTAGAAAATGCTTTGTTAGTGAAAGCAAATCTAACTGATGCTGACTTTAATAGTGCGAATCTTCATAATGCAAATCTTCAAGAAGCCAATTTAATTAAAGCTAATTTCAATCTTGCCAATTTGAGTGGTGCTAACCTGACAAAGGCTAATTTAAGTCTTGCTAATTTGATTGGAGTTGATTTAACTTTAGCAAATTTAGAAGATGCTTTTATGGGTGAAGCAAACTTGATTGGAGTTGATTTAAAAGACGCAAATCTTAAAAGTGTAGATTTAGGAAGAGCAAAGCTCAACCGCGCCAATCTTTGGAGAGCAAAGTTATATGATGCTAACTTGTTTGGAGTTGAGTTAAGAAATGCAAATTTGTACGAAGTCGAAGCAATGGGTGCTTATTTCTATAAAGCGAATTTAACCAAAGCGAATTTAACCAAAGCTCACCTTATTAGTGCATATTTATTGCAAGCCGATATGAGCGAAGCTGATTTACGAGGTGCCGATTTAAGATGGGCAAATCTCAAAGGTGCTAATTTTACAGGTGCAAATCTAACAGGTGCAAAACTCCAAGGCGCAAACTTAATCGGGGCTAATTTTGATCGAGCAATATTTGGTAAATAATAAAAGTAATTTCCACAAACCTAGATCGGCATATTTACTATCAGTAAATTTAACTACTTTTATTTTTTTTGATAATATTTGCCAAAAATTTAACAATCGTTGTTTAAGATAATAGTAGAAAATTTTAAGATACATCAAATAAATAGCTAAATTCTGCTACCCCATTAAAGTAAACATCCCAATTTTTTCAAAATATTTTACCCGACACCCTCCAAGGATGCGGGCTTATAGTCTGCGGGCTTAAAAAAGAATTGGGATGCTTCCCATTAAAGAGGTTTGTTGGTTGAGTTAAACTATTCGTTTAACTCAATAAAACTTGGAAAATATTGGGTAATACCGCTTGCCGCAATTAGGCTGTAAGCCGCTTACGCATGCCCTTCGCGTTCAGCTTTGCTGCGGCGTTCGCGGCACATCTCTTATAAGCATTACTTTTATATCTTACAGTTTTTATATATAAAAATGAAATTTATACCGAAACTTTGGGAATACTAATATTACCTAACATAATTTACAGGGAGCAAGAAGTCAATGCAAAAAAGCAAATGGAGTTCTAGTTTAAAAAATACAATTCCTTTACATTTATCAACAGAATCACTCGAAGTAAATAAAGAAAAAGGCGATATCCAAGAGGTTGAGGAAGATTTACAAACCCAGATATCTTTTGAGGAGACAGAAGATTCATTTGAAGCATCAGAGTTATTACAGCAAGGAATTCAACAGCAACAATCTGGAGACTTCAATGCTGCGATCAAATCTTTACAACATTCCACCGCACTATTTCAAGCATATGGAAATTCTCTAAAACAGGCTCAAGCACTTTCTTGTTTAGCACTAGTAGCTTATTGCTCTGGCGACTATAAAAGCGTAATATCCTATGCTAAACAATGTTTGTCTTTGGCTAAAGAATTCTGCGGAGAGCGGTTACAGATACAGGCACTTTCCCATCTGGGTAACGCTTATCGTCACCTAAAGCAGCACTCCGAAGCCATTGAATATTTACAAGAGTGTTTGCAAATAGGTCAACTTATACAAGATAGCCGCTCTCAAATAGCAGCACTTAATAATTTAGGATTAGTTTATAAAGCTTTAAATAACCTTTCTAAAGCAATAGAATATCAAGAAAAAAGTTTACAATTAGTACGCGAACTTCAAGATAACTGGGGAGAAGAGCAAATATTAAAAAACTTAGGTAATGCTTGGTATGCTTTAATGGATTACTCAAAAGCTGTCATCTATTACGAAGATTGTCTCGTTATATCTCGCTTGCTCAAAAATCGTCGCACTAGCATCCAAGTATTAAAAAATCTCGGTAATGCCTATTATGCTTTGGGTGAATATACAAAAGTGGTTATGTGCTATGAAGAACGCTTAGAATTAGCAAAGAATATTCAAGACAGCCGCATTCAAGAACAATCTTTAGGTAGCTTGGGAGTTGCTTGCGAAGCTTTAGGTGACTATGAACAAGCAATATCTTATTACGAAGAACGTTTGCTAATAGCTAAAGCCATTAAAGACAATCGCAGCCAAGAACAAGCTCGTGCTAGTCTTAA
>JBCBQE010000583.1:0-4740 GCA_039820385.1 Cyanobacteria bacterium J06635_10 | reverse complement strand
ATAGGTAGATAAATATCTGTAAACTCTTCCCAATTCAAAGCTGCTCCAATGACTTGAAAAGCAGCATCTAATAATACGGGATGGAGTTTATAATCATGATTTGTTAATTCTGGAGGTAACTTAATCTTTCCTAAAGCTTGATTTTTGCTACCAAATAATTCGGTAATAGCTTGAAAATTTTCACCGTATTTAATACCGCGTTTTTCAAATTCTTGATAATAATTTGATATAGATACATCAGACATTGCGTCTTTGTCATAGATTTGGGAGACGTTATGTATAACGTCTCTACATTTTTGGATTTTTCCTTTTGCGTGTGATATCCATTCTTCTGATGCTGTGGATAAACTTAAAATTTCAAATGTATATTCTTTTTCTTGCTGAGATTCTAAAACAACTTGAGTAGTGGTATTTGAATGATCAGTTAATATTAAAGGTTGGAGAATTTCCAGGTTTTCTAAAACTAAATTATCCGTTTTGAATACAATACTTCCTGCTGAAGCAGCCATTTCTATATAACCAGCACCGGGAATAATCACTTTATCAAAAACTTGATGCTGTTCTAGATAAGCAGGATTATTTGAATTAATATGATTTTGAAAATAAATTGTATTGGAACGGGATAAATCCAGTTTTTCCCCTAATAGTGGATGTAAAATATCTCTTTGATGAATAGTTTTAGTTACTTGAGGATTTACATCAACATAATATAGCTGTCGCTGAAATGGATAAGTTGGTAATAAAACGCGATTTCGATGATAATCTTGCTCAAATCCTTGCCAATCAATATTGACTCCATTAACATACATTTGAGCCAAACTTGATAGCATTACCTGCCAATCATCATTATTTCCATCTTCTGCCAAACTTGGCAATAATAATATTTCTGTTGATATCGATTTCGCGGATTGAGCACCTATTTCTAAACAAATGTCAAAATGATTTTGTTTGAGATTATCAATAATTTTATCAACGCTAACTGCCAAGGAAATCTGTTTACACCAATATTTAGGATTTACAATTTCTGCATCAATTAATTTACCGTCAACATTAGAAATGATTTCAATTTGTGGTGAAGAATATTTAATTGAATTAGCTATTTCCTCAAACTCTGGTTGACCAAAGTTTACTACTAATTTTAATGCGTCTGTCTTACTAAGAACTCCCGCAACAGTCGCAGCAACAAATTCACCAATACCATCTCCAATTACGATATCTGGATTTACACCCCAAGATTTCCAGAGTTGGTATAAAGCGTATTTTATGGGGAATATTAGAAGATGGGGAGATGGGGAGATGGGGGGATGGGGAGATGGGGAGGAGATAAAGGTTAGTAAATCTATATTCAGTAATGGTTTTAGGATTTCGTTGCATTCATCTATAGCTTGTTTGAAGGTGGGTTGGGTTTGATATAGTTCCCAACCCATGTTTATATATTCACTATCTTCTGGGGTGAATAAAAAGGCGATTTTAGGACGTTTATTAGATGTTATTCCAGTAAAAACAGATCCATTGTGTAGAGACGTTATACATAACGTCTCCAATTGTTGTAGTGCATCATCACGAGACTTAGCAATAATACTCAAACGATTTTGAAAGTGCGATCGCCCTGTATTTGCACTAAAACAAATATCCGCAAATTCAATATCACTATTATTTGTCAAGTATTCTTTGTAATTATTTACAATTTCTGATAATGCTTGTTCTGTCTTTGCTGATAATGTCAGTAAATGTAGTGGACGTTGTTTTGATTGTTCTGTTGTGTTTTCTAATTGATCGTGAGACGTTATGTATAACGTCTCTACATCTTGTAATACTACATGAGCATTTGTACCGCTAAAACCAAAGGAACTCACTCCTGCAAACCTTGGATTATCAGAAATTAACCAAGGTGTAGTTTCTGTTGCGATTTGAAATGGTAATTCTGACCAAGCTATATGTGGATTTGGTTGCTGAAAATGTAGGTGAGGAGGAATTTGTTGATTTTGCAGCGATAATACTAATTTAATTAACCCTGCGATTCCTGCTGCTGCTTCTAAATGACCAATGTTGGTTTTAACTGAACCAATTTTGAGGGGATTATCTGCACTATGGTACTTGCCAAAAACGGAACCTAATGCATTGATTTCGATTGGGTCTCCTAAACTTGTTCCGGTACCGTGAGCTTCTATATAATTTATCTGCGATGGTTTGATTTGACTGTTTTGTAGCGCTTGGGAAATCACCGCTTGTTGTGAAGGGCCATTGGGAACGGTTAATCCACTACTACGACCATCTTGGTTAACTGCTGAACCTCGAATTAATGCCAAAATTGGATTTCCGTCTGCAATTGCATCCGAAAGTCGTTTAAGTATAATAATTCCGCATCCTTCTCCTCGTGCAAATCCATCTGCGGCTGCATCAAAGGTTTTACAACGTCCGTCAGCAGCTAACATCCGTGCTTTGGCAAAGTTAATACTAAATTCTGGCGATATCAGTCGATTTACTCCCCCAATAAGTGCTGCATCACACTCTTGATTGCGTAAACTTTGACAAGCGAGGTGAACAGCAACCAAGGATGAAGAACAAGCTGTATCTACTGCTATACTCGGTCCAGTTAAACCCAAAGTATATGATAAACGTCCGGCTGCGGTACTGTGAGAATTACCCGTTGCTAAATAAGCATCAATTTCTGTGACTTCCCTGGTAAGTAGCTGTTGAGAATAATCATTACTGCTAATACCAACGAATACTCCAGTTTTACTTCCTTGTAAATTAGTGGGAACAATACCCGCATTTTCCAAAGCTTCCCAACTAACTTCCATCAACAATCGCTGCTGGGGATCTAAAGAAACAGCTTCACGGGGAGAAATTCCAAAAAATCCAGCATCAAACTCATATAATTGCTTAACAAATCCACCAAAGCGAGTATTTATTTTTCCTGGTGTTTCCGGATTATTATCAAAATAAGCGTTGATATCCCATCTATCAGAAGGAACTTCAGAAATAGCATCAATCCCATTACTTAATAATTCCCAAAAAGCTTGAGGATTATCAGCACCGGGAAAACGACATCCCATTCCAATAATCGCAATCGGTTCATTTTTTGCGGTTTCTAATGCTTGTAACTTAGCACGCATTTCTTTGAGTTCGTGCAAAGCCTTCTGCATTAAAGAGCGATAATCTCTTGGTTGCTGCTGATTCATGATTCCTTACCTCGCTCAATTTCCATTAATTCTTGAGCCAGTAAATCAGCAATATCATCTGAGGAAAGTTCTTCTGATTCTGTCTCTGTTTCAACTGGCTTTTGTTCTACCTCGTAATTTTCTAAACCCATTTCTTCAACGAGATAATCTAATAATGCATTTAAATTTGGTCTATCAAATATGACAGTTGAACTCAGAGTTACTCCCAAACTTTTCTGCAAGCGGTTTTTCAATTCAACTGAAGTTAAAGAATCCATTCCCAAATCAAAAAATCCTTGTTCTGCATCAATTTCATCTGGTTGGAAACCAAGAATTTGTGAAATTTGATTACGTAAATGTATTTCTAAAAGATGACGACGTTCTGATGGTTTGGCATTATGTAGAGACGTTATATATTTAGCATTATGTAGAGACGTTATATATAACGTCTCTTTAAAATCTGTAAAGAATGATGATGTGATATTTTGCTGTAAGAAAAGCGACCAATTTATCGGTACAACACCAACTTGAGGAGCAGGAGATTGTAATAATTTCGCAAATAAATCGATACCATCTTGCGGTGCGATCGCATTGATTCCTTTAAGCTGCATTTCCTTGTCAGCATTGCGTTTAGCAGCCGAACCCACATCCGACCAAATTCCCCAATTGATGCTTAATCCCGGTTTACCAATACTTTGACGATAATGTGCTAAAGAATCCAAAAATACATTTGCAGCTACGTGATTACCCTGTCCTGGGGAACCAAGTAAAGCCGTTGCAGAAGAGAACAATACAAAGAAATCTAAAGCACAATCTTGAGTCAAATCGTGAAGATTCCAAGCACCGATAACCTTGGGATGAACAACATTAGTAAATTGCTCCCAACTCATCGAATGTAAAACACCATCATCTAATACACCAGCAGCGTGGATTATTCCCCTTATAGGAGCAGGGGGAGCGGGGGAAGCAGGGGAAGCAGGGGGAGTGGGGGATTTGATGTTTGAGATTAATTGAGCAAGTTGGGATTTATCGGTGACATCGACTTGAGCGACTATTACTCTAGCGCTAGAGTTTTCTGTGTCAACTTGAAAAACCTTTACCCTAGCGCTAGGGTTTTCTGTAAAATCAATTTGAGAAACCATTACCCTAGCGCTAGAGTTTTCTAAAATTTTAATCCGTTGCTTAACTTCCTCATCAACATCACGACGACTGACTAAAACTATATTTTTTGCACCTTTTTGGATTAACCAATCAGCGAATAATAAACCTAAATCTCCCAATCCACCTGTGATGAGATAGGTAGCGTTTTCTTCCAAATTAATAACCTCACCCCGATAAAGCTGCGCTTCATCTCCCCTCTCCTTGTCAAGGAGAGGGGTTGGAGGTGTTGGGTTTTCTTCAAAGTTGATAACCTCACCCCGATAAAGCTGCGCTTCATCTCCCCTCTCCTTGTCAAGGAGAGGGGTTGGAACTGTTGCATTCTCATCTCCCCTCTCCTTAATAAGGAGAGGGGCTGGGGGTGAGGTTTTCTGTGGTGAGTTTGAAACTACAACTTTACCAACATGCTTCGCTTGCT
>JBCBQE010000582.1:0-4747 GCA_039820385.1 Cyanobacteria bacterium J06635_10 | reverse complement strand
CTGAACCAGTTGAAGTAATATGTTTATCGGACATTATGAGAAAAAATTTAATTTACATTACTAATAATTACAAATAGCTT
The DNA here is from genome assembly GCA_039820385.1 of Cyanobacteria bacterium J06635_10. Classification (GTDB taxonomy): domain Bacteria; phylum Cyanobacteriota; class Cyanobacteriia; order Cyanobacteriales; family Nostocaceae; genus Rivularia. Next base: position 4,667 of record JBCBQE010000582.1, on the reverse strand, counting down.
AGAAATAGTAAAAATTAATGAAATATCTACATTTTTGTATAGTTTTACAATAAAAACATGAGAATAAAAAAGCTGAAAATATTTGGTTATAATGATTGCAGATGCTTTATCTCAAGCCTGTAGGTTAACTGCAAATATTTTTAAGATTTTTTACCCGGTTATATACCTTCATTACTTGAGTACATCAGGTAATACAGTTGCAGGAAAAAATACAATCATGTTTGACGCTATTATCATTTTCTCATTCGTCCTAGCAGCAACGGGAATAGGTTACTACAGCACCGATTTACTACCTGGCGAGACGCTTGAGGGTGTAACGAACTTAGAAGCTTTACGCTTAGTAGTTGGGGCTTTTGCAGCCATTATCGGTGGTGCTATCGGACTTCGAGTCCAAACCGGATATCGTCGTTTAGAAGTACAAGTCAGAGAATTACCACTCGAAGTAATTTTGACACGTTCAATTGGTTTAGTAATTGGACTGTTGGTTGCCAATTTGATGTTGGCACCCTTATTCTTGCTACCAATTCCTGATGAATTTAGCTTTATCAAGCCATTAATCGCTGTTATGGGTAGTATTACTCTGGCATATACTGGCATGAATTTAGCAGATACCCACGGGCGTGGTTTATTACGATTAATTAATCCCAATACAGTCGAAACTATGGTAGCCGAAGGGACTCTAAAGCCCGCTTCTACCAAAATTTTAGATACTAGCTGTATTATTGATGGTCGCATTGAAACACTTCTAGAAACTGGCTTTTTGGAAGGACAAATTATCGTACCGCAATTTATCTTATTAGAGTTACAACAAGTCGCTGACGCTAGTAAAGATCAAAAGCGAGTGCGGGGAAGACGCGGATTAGAGATCCTCAACCGGATTAAAACGGCTTATCCCGAACGTATTGTAATTAACTCAGTCGATTATGAGGATATTACTACAGTAGATGCTAAGTTAGTTAGATTTGCTCAAGAAATTAACGCGACTCTGTTAACTAACGATTACAACTTATCGAAAGTTGCTAGCGTGCAGAAAGTATTGGTTTTGAATGTTAATGATTTGGTGAATGCGGTACGTCCAAATTATTTACCAGGTGATAACATTGATTTGAAAATACTCAAAGAAGGCAAAGAACCCAGTCAAGGGATCGGCTATTTAGATGACGGTACGATGGTAGTAGTCGAAGAAGGAAGTAGTTTTGTCGGTGGTGAAGTGCGAGTTGTTGTTACTAGTTCATTGCAGACTTCCGCCGGTAGAATGATTTTTGCAAAACCCCAAGCGTCTGCCTTTGCATGAACGTTTGAAGCATATTTTAATCGCCCCTCCGACACGGGCCTGTCTGTCTTTACTGATGCAATCGATGTAGTTTTTACTGCATCGGTTCTTTTTTTGAATGATTTATACTAGCATTATCAAAATTTCTCCAAGACTTTCCGTCTCTGATAAATAAATGGCACGTCGGTTACGTAGTAAACTTTGCTCCCTATGCAGTGAATCTGGATCTATTCTGTATCGAGTCAAATATCTCGAAGATGGAGATTGGGTTTTTGTATGTCCCCAATGTTGGAAACAAGTTAGTCAAAATAACCCATTTTATGTTTATGGTGGAACTTGGAAGGCGAAGAAAAAGTAACTTTTTCGGAGCTTGAGGAGTTAGGAGTTGCTCAATTCCCAGCTTGATGAAAATCAGAAATTCCATTCCAAACAATATTTCCACAATTTACGCTGTGACTTGTTTTACTAAGTATTGAGCATCTGAGAGAGTTGGCGCAAAGTCCTCAGAATTGACATTCAAATTTCCAGGTGCAAGATATAAGATAATCAAAAATACTGATTATAAAAGTCGTAATAAATACATTTATGCGTAATTATGAATGGTTTCAACCGTCAATTATTCCGCACTTGTGTAACGCCAGTTGTGTAATTGCTGACGGTTATGATATGTTGAAACCGGCCAATTATAACTAGGGAAAAACATAGAAGAATAATCCTCAAAATATCGATCTTTGAATCAATTGATATTGTGCGATTACATCGCCGTAAAATGTCAAGATAGAAAACAATGGATAACGCTGTACGCTCTAACTATCACTACATCAAGGTGTATCCGACCGCTGGTGCCCTTGGAGCCCAAATCCAAGGTGTGGATCTTGCACAATCCATGGCATCTGAAGTAATTTCAGAAATCCGCCAAGCCCTCCTTGACCACTTAGTAATCTTTTTCAATCGCCAAGAACTTACTGGTTCTTTTCACGAGCCTTAGGTCAAGTTATGGGTATAACGCTGATTGGTATTCTGTTTTCGCGCTTAACTGCTAGCCAAATCCCAGCAGATACCCAATTTTCAGTGACAACAGCACCAGTTGAAGCGTTAGTATTTGGAGAACAAGTAAGTTTTCGGATTGTCTGTGTTATTCTCATCCTTGGGGCTGATAACTGAGTCCATATAATTAGACAAAAATTCACAAAATTGGACATAAAATTTGATATTATATATTTATGTCTAATTTAGTTGGAGTAAAAGAAGCGGCGGAACTCTTGGGAGTATCCACTAAAACCATTCGCAGATGGGAAGCGGATGGAAAAATTAGTTCAGTAAGAACAGAGGGAGGTCATAGAAGATTTAATGTAAGTAACTTGCTGGGTAACAAATCTGATACAAGCTTGACAGTAGCTTATGCCAGAGTTAGTTCAAACGACCAAAAAAAAGATTTAGAGCGTCAAGCGATGGTATTGGAAGCTTACTGCTCAAAACAAGGTTGGTCATTTGAATTAATTAAAGATTTGGGTTCAGGGATGAACTACAAGAAAAAAGGTTTGATTAGATTAATAAAAATGATTTGCACATATCAAGTAGAAAGATTAGTGTTAAGTCATAAAGACCGTTTATTAAGATTCGGTAGTGAATTGATATTTATGCTCTGTGAAATTTATGGCACGGAGGTGGTGATTATAAATCGTTCGTCTGATTCAACTTTTGAAGAAGATTTAGCTCAAGACGTGTTAGAAATAATAACTGTATTTAGTGCTAGATTGTATGGAAGTAGAAGTCATAAAAATAAGGAATTAGTGAAAGAATTACGAGAAGTAGCGGATAAGATAAAATAAAAATGCTATTGGGTTTTAAGACAGAATTGAAAGTAAATAGTGGACAAAAAATTCTGTTAGCTAAACATGCAGGAATAGCAAGACATGCTTGGAATTGGGGTTTACGGTTAACAAAAAATATATTAGATAATAATCAAAACAAACCAGAAGACAAAATAAAATTTCCCACATCAATTGATTTACATAAATGGTTAGTAGCTTTAGTAAAACCAGAATATCCTTGGTATTATGAAGTATCAAAATGTGCGCCGCAATATGCTTTAAGACATTTAAGGACAGCCTGGGATGATTGTTTCAAAAAGTCGAAGAAAGCACCACGTTTCAAGAAAAAAGGGAGAAATGATAGCTTTACTTTAGATGGCTCCATAGTTATAGAAAATTCGAGGATAAAAGTACCAAGAATTGGTTGGCTGAGAACTTATGAGAGATTACCATCTTTAATTAATCCTAAATCCGTAACTATTAGCCAAAAAGCAGGTAGATGGTTTATTAGTTTTAAGTTAGAAGTTAAGCCCAAAGATATAAAACGAAAAAATCATCCTGTGGCAGTAGACTTAGGTTTACTGAGATTTGCGACTTTATCAACGGGAGAAGAAATTGATTCACCCAGACCATTTAAAAAACTGGAAAAGAAATTACGATTATTACAATGGCGTAATCGTCATCAAATAATTGGTTCATCAAATTGGAAGAAAACTCAACGTAAAATAGCCAAGCTACATTATCGTATTAGTTGTATTCGTTCCGATTTTATTCATAAGTTAACGACCAATTTAGCTAAGAACCACAGTAAAATCGTCATTGAAAATTTGAATGTTTCGGGATTAATGAAAAACGGTAAATTGTCAAAAGCTATTGCTGATTCAGGGTTTTATGAATTCAGGCGACAGCTAACTTATAAAACCGAATTATACGATAGTAAATTAATTGTTGCTGACCGTTTTTTTCCAAGTTCTAAATTGTGTCCCAAGTGTGGACATAAAAAACTGGAACTGCCATTATCTGTGAGAGTTTATCAATGTGATAATTATGATTGTGATTGGGTAGCTGATAGAGATTATTCAGCTAGTTTGAATTTACTAGGGTTAGCTGAACCCGATGTGGGAACCCATTGAGATTTTTTTTATAAGAAAAAAAATCTCAATGGGAACCCGTTATGCCTGTGGAGGAGCAAGAGCCGACTCTCTTCGATGAAGCAGGAACTAAAAAAAGGCAATGTCCAACATTGTCTAACTTTTAGAAAGCGGTAGTTATATCTGGATTCCTATCTGCACAGAAGTACCCCTCATAAATCCTCAAAACCGCAGTTAAACGAAGGAAGAGCCGAAGAAGGAAGAGCCGAAGTTGGTTGGAATTGAGATGGGGATTTAGACCCCAACTCAATTCTTCCACCGTGTGACGGTGGGGAATTAAACCCATATGTTTTAGTTAAAATCGATATTTATTTTCTCTATCAAATAAAAACAGTATCTCGGTTTAATTTGTCAATCAAACCGGAAGAAACTTAACAATTATCAATACCCAATGCCCAATTAATTATTTTGATCGACTCGACTTTCAAT
>JBCBQE010000581.1:0-4747 GCA_039820385.1 Cyanobacteria bacterium J06635_10 | reverse complement strand
GTTGGTTGTTGGTTGGTGGTTGTTGGTTGTTGGTGGTTGGTGGTTAGTTGTTGGTGGTTGGTGGTTGGTTGTTGGTGACTCACGGAGTTAAGAAATAACCATCAAATATCAACTCACAACTCACAACCATCAAATATCAACTATCAACTCACAACTATCAACCATCAACTATCAACTATCAACTCACAACTATTAACTATCAACTATCAACTATCAACCATCAACCATCAACTATTAACTATTAACTAATTCCAAGCAATTCCACATCAAAAATTAGAGTTGCATTAGGAGGAATTACGCCACCAGCACCGCGGGAGCCATAACCTAACTCTGGGGGGATGGTGAATTTACGACGTTCGCCAACCTTCATGGTGCTGAGCCCTTCATCCCAACCCTTAATTACTTGTCCTATACCTACTTTAAATTGGAAAGGTTGATTGCGATCGCGGGAACTATCGAATTTGCTTCCGTCTGTCAAAGTACCGGTATAGTGAACGGTTACAGTTTGTCCGGATTTAGGAGTTTCTCCGCTACCCTCCTGTAAAACTTCATACTTTAATCCCGAAGGGGTGGTAACAACCTTTTCGTCAGACATATTCTTATCGCTCGCTATAGTGGTGTCTTTTTCAGTTACTGTATCAGATGCCGGTGATGCTTGAGTGGTGTTTTGTGCAACAGCAGTATCGGGTGTTTCAGTCGAAATTTGAGCGCACCCTAAAACTACAACACAAAGCAGCACAAAAGCAGCACTAAGAAAAATTGCTTTCAATTTAGGTATCCTCCTTATTGTTTCATTTTCTAAAAATAGGATTACCAGTAGAACAAAACTTAGTGTAAATCAGAACAGTAATCAATGAACAATTATCAATGACCAATTATCAATAGTAAAAAGTTAGGAGTTAGGAGTTAATATTTCGACCTATCTCCCCATCTGCTCGTGCTTCATTAGCGCCAAAGCTTGTTTTCCAAATCGCGCACCTGACGTTCTAAACGATCTATTCTACCGCGCAACTCGTCTACTTCCGACTGACGCGCAACTCCCAAATCTTGCAGCATATTTTTCATTTGTCGCTGCATATTTGTTTCCCAGTTGCCCTGCTCGGATTTTAATTCCTCTACCATATCATCCATCACAGCTTTCGCTTGTTCTGGATCGAGTTTACCGTCTTTAACTAATTGCTCGCTTGCTTCCTTGAGCTTATCCGCCATTACCGAAGTTGTGCCGATACCGAGCATTAATAATTGTTGCATCCAGTTGTTATTATCCATAACACCTTCCTCATTTATCTCCCTTTTCAAGTTTCCCTGTTAACTATGTTGTAACCAATAAAGCTATGCTAGAAATTAAACTTTAGCTTAATGCTAATTCTATTGTGGCAAAGTAACACGAGGAATGAAAATACGTGCTAATTGAGTTACTTAAGTTTAGAATAGCGCCCGAAAACCGGGAAAAATACATCCAAAAAGACGCTGAAATCTGGACAACAGCCCTGGCGAAGTATCCCGGATTCCTTGGTAAAGAACTGTGGATTAACGAAGACGATCCTGCAGAATTGGTTATAATCAATCGTTGGAAAACGAATGTTCAGCAGAAATCTATTCCTTCTGAAGAGATTTCTGCTATTAATGAAAGGTTTGACAAAGAGTTGGGATTTAGTTACGAGACGGTAGAGTCATCCGTATATCAGGTACGGAAATTTCCCAATCATAATTCCTAATCGTTATATAAAATTTGGGAGTTCCCAGATCGATCGCTGTTTCTGGCCACCTCTACCCCAATACCCAAAATGTAGTTTCCCAAAAGCCAACAAAAGACAATTGAATGAGTGAAATAACTGTAAAAGTTCTTGACACAGAAGAGTTTGCGGTAATTGAGAACATTAGAAAAAGAGTGTTTCAAGATGAGCAAGGAGTGGAGGTAAAATTAGATTTTGATGGTAAGGATGAAATTTGTCAGCAGTTGATTGCTTATTTAGATTGTGCTGCGGTGGGTACTGCGAGAATTCGATATTTGGATGAGAAAACGGCCAAAATTGAAAGGTTAGCGGTTTTATCTTCTGCTAGGGGTAAGGGTATTGCTAAGAAGATTATGCTTCATGCAATAGATGCGATCGCAAGTGAAAATATACCTGAAGTTATGGTTAATGCTCAAGAATATATTAAAGGGTTATATCTACAATTAGGTTTTCAACAAGTTGGTACAGTTTTTCAAGAAGCAGGTATTCCCCATGTAAAAATGATTAAAAGTTTAAAGGTGTAATAAATCTTATTAACTCCTAATACCAAGTCTGTATGAGGTTGCGCGCTCATCGCTCTCACTCTGCAAGAATGGAGCTACTGATACAAAGCCTACCTTCGTAGGCTTAATTGGGCGTATCTTTATAAAAAAATGATATAACTCCTAACTTTTATTCCTCCATGAAGCTGCTGATTCTAGCAACAATCTGGTTAATCGCTGCAATTTGCGATCGCGTTTGGTTTTTTTTAGATCGCTCTATCCCGTCTTGGGATCAGGCGGATTATTTAACTGGTACATTAAATTATCTACAGGCTTTACAAAATCCCGATTTATTGAATGGGGAATGGTGGCACAGTTTATGGTTATTATCTAAAAAAATACCGCCGTTAACTTATATAATCACGGCTTTTATTCAAGATATTTATGGTAAGGGATACGATCGAGCAACTCTGGTAATGCTTGGTTTCAGCGCTATTTTAATTTTATCGGTGTATGGTTTAGGGAAAATATTATTCAGCGATACTGTAGGTTTATGGGCTGCTGCGCTGTGTCAAGTTATGCCAGCACTATATAGATATCGTCTGGAATTTCTCTTAGATTATCCCCTGGCGGCAGTCGTTACTTTATGCTTCTTTTGTCTGACTCTGTGGTTTTTCACGGGATACAGAAGTACAACCCCTAGGAAACATAACAGCAATCTGAGAAATACTTCTCCCCCTCCTCTTCTCTACGCCTTCTGTTTCGGTTTATCCTTTGGTGTGGCGTTGATGGTAAAGCAGACGGCGCTGTTTTTTCTGATAACGCCGATAATTTGGGTGGTAATTTTAACCATACGTCAACGCCTTTGGGGAAGGTTATTACAATTAATTGGGGCAATAGCTTTATCTACATTAGTTTTTGGTTGGTGGTATCGTACCAATTGGTTACTGATTTTAACTTCCGGTAAACGAGCAACGGTAGATTCTGCGATCGCTGAAGGTGAAGCTCCTCTCAATACTTTGTCAGCTTGGACTTTTTATTGGCATCAATTACCATCACAAGTTTCTTTACCTTTATTATTAGTTCCCATTTTTGCCTTATTACTTTATTGGGGGAAAGCCCAAGGAATAACGAGAAGAGACGGAGTTGGGGTAGAATTACCAATTGCTTTGAAATGGTTAGCAATATTCTCGATCGGTGGTTATTTTCTATCCTGTTTAAATCCCAATAAAGATTTTCGTTATGTGTTACCGTATTTACCTGTATTATCAGTATTTTTAGCCTATGGTTTGACTCGTTTTCAGGGACTTTGGGGAAAGCGTATTCGTTGGTGGACTTTTGGTTTAGCAATAATTTTGATGTTATTCAATCTGTTCCCCATAGTTGGTACGCCGGGAAATTGGGTAACGAAAGTCCTCAGCGATAAAGTCCAACATCATCCATATATGGGAGAAGAATTACCCCATTTCCAAGTAATTAAGCAAATTACCCAAAGGGAACCATATTTGCATTCCACCTTGGGAGTATTACCTTCAACGCCGCAAATAAACCAGCATAATTTAAATTATTACGGAGCGTTGAAAAATTTCCAAGTATATGGACGACAAGTGGGTACTCGAAAGAGTTTTGTAGAGAAAGATGCTCGTTCGATTTCTTGGTTTTTAACTAAAACTGGCAATCAGGGTTCCGTACCCGAAGCACAAGCTACAATAAAATGCAAGGGCTCGCAAACAGGATAGTAGGGGGTCAGGCAGTGACTAGAAGCGCCTCAAAACGACTTCTACCCTCCCCTACATCGCTTCCCCTCCTCAATAAAGGAGAGGACAATAGATTTCAAAGAAAGAAGCGAATGAAAAGGAAAAGGAAAAGGGATGACGATGACGCATCGCGTCTTTCCTCCCAAACGGACCCCCATTTGAAAAAGTTTTCAAAAGAGGACCCCTTCTTCGATGCCGGAGAAACAGCTGGGAAAGAACTCCCGACGACCAGTTATTCGGAGAAGTCAGCCGCAGCCGCAGCCAGCTCTCCCCCTAAACCCCCTCCTCCTCTTCATCCATCGTCGTCTGCTCGTCGAGGGGAACAGTCAAGTAGTGGACAAAGGGACGCCGCCATACTTAAAGACGCTATCCTGATTGTGGACGATTTCTCTACAGTCTCCGAGGCCGTCTTCAAACAGTCGGAACGACGGGAGAGACTTTCGTTTCGAATCTCATTTTTAAGAACACTCTTCCAAGAAAAATCCCATCATTGTAAAATTAATTGCGTCGGTAGGTCTTGTCTGTCTGTCTGTCTGTCTATCTGTCTGTCTGTCTGTATGCGTCTATACACGACTGCGCGGCTATGCGCGGGTATGCATGACTTGTTGGCTGGCTCTGTTTGACTCTCTCTCTCTCTCTCTCTCTCTCTCTCTCTCTCTCTCTCTCTCTCTCTCTCTCTCTCTCTCTCTTTCTTTCTCACCGTAAATTCTTTTTTTCTTTTTCTCTCATTTTCCTAACAGTTATCGACCAGTCCTTTTTTCCGACTCAACAC
>JBCBQE010000580.1:0-4748 GCA_039820385.1 Cyanobacteria bacterium J06635_10 | reverse complement strand
CTCGTACAGAAATGCCGGGATGTAGTTTATGTATGGGTAATCAAGCAAGAGTAGAAGATAACGCTACCGTGTTTTCAACATCTACCAGGAATTTTAATAATAGAATGGGTAAAGGAGCGCAAGTTTACCTTGGTTCTGCAGAGTTAGCAGCTGTTTGTGGACTGTTAGGAAAACTGCCGTCTGTAGAGGAATATATGGAGATTGTAGCCAATAAAATTCATCCCTTTGCTGATGATTTGTATAAGTATTTAAACTTTGACCAAATTGCTGGTTTTGAGGATGAAGGGAGGGTGATTCCTTTGGAAGAAATGCCCAATATTGAGGATATTTTGGGGATGCCGAGTGGGGCTAAGTAATTGAATTTAGGGTGGGCGATCGCCCACCTTGGAATTTATTTTAAAACGCAGAGGAGCGCGGAGGATAACGCAGAGGAACACAGAGGTTTAAGGTAAGCAAGAATATATCAAGTCTTCTCATACACCTAACCAAATCTACTACTTGCTCTGAAACCTAAAATAGATTATCCTTATAGTTCAAAAGTATTATTAAAATCAGGTGTGGCAGTGACGCATAATAATAATCAACTTCCTTTAAATGAAATTTTCTTGGGAGATTGCATAAAACTGCTGAAAAGCTTGCCGGATGAATCTGTTGATTTAGTTGTTTCTTCTCCACCTTACAATTTAGGTAAGGAATACGAAGCGAAGCAGGCTTTAGAGATTTATTTACAAGAACAAGCGGTTGTATTGCACGAGTGTAGCCGAATTATTAAGAGTACGGGTTCGTTATTTTGGCAAATAGGTGCTTTTTCTAATAAAGGAATGTTAATTCCTCTAGATATTAGATTTTTTCCTATTCTAGAATCTTGTGGATTAATTCCGAAAAATCGTATAGTTTGGGCAAGACAGCATGGACTTCACGCTCGAAAAAAGTTTTCTTGCCGACATGAAACGCTACTTTGGTTTACTAAATCTGATAATTATATATTTAATTTAGACGCGATTAGAGTTCCGCAAAAATATCAGAATAAAAAACACTATCGGGGAAATCGTAAAGGTGAATTATCTTGTAATCCTAATGGTAAAAATCCCGGTGATATCTGGTTATTTCGGAATGTGAAACACAATCATGAGGAACAGACAATACATCCTTGTCAGTTTCCAGAAGATATGGTTGCTCGTATTATTTTATCTACTACTAATAAGAATGATATTGTATTTGATCCCTATATGGGTTCCGGTACAGTAGCTGTTGTTGCTCAAGATTATGAAAGAAATTTTATCGGAGCAGAATTAGAGCCGAAATATCATCAAGTTGCTTTAAGTCGTTTGAGTAAATTACCTGATAAAAATGGATGTTTTCCAAATTTAAAGACGTTGCGAGATTATGTAGAAACAACTGGGGAAGCTATTGAAAAATTTAGTTTTGATGTACAGGTAGCGAAAAAAGCATCAGAACGTAGCAAAGCAAAGATTTATTCTGAACAATACCATTTACAAGAGATGGAAGAAAGATTGCTTTATGAGGAAACTGCTTTTGCTGCTCATTTACGAGGAGAAGAACCACCTATAGATAAAAAATTAAATGGAAATGGTAAAAAGACACCTTTAATAGAAGAAAATAAAGTGAAACAAATTCAACTAAATTTATGGGATTAATTGCTTATGATAATACTTATTATAAAAGGTTTATTTTGCAACGACTACGTGTTGATTCCCCTGAAATAATCTGACATTGACGAGTTTCTCTTGTTTGAACTTTTCGATATCTAGGTGATGAATATACTGTCCAGGTAACAGATATAGTACTATTTTTATTTTCAAATAATCCCACAAGCCTAATTGGAATATCAAGTATTTGATGTTCAGCAAAAGCTGTCAATTGCTCAACGGCTTGTTCGTAATAAAGTGTACTGTTAGAAGCTGGAAATATGTTGGCTCTTGTAATTAACACTACCAGTTGAGTTGGTTCCGATGCAAATACAGTACCAGCTTTGAAAAAAAATTCAGAGCGTAAAATATTGTTAAGTAGATAAGAATAGTTAGAAAATTGACTTTCAACAATTACACCTGCTTTTCCAAAGTCAACATCCGTACCTAAAAATTTATATTCTGAAGGAATGGGAATATTTGCTTTCCATCCAAACTCTAACATTGCAGCTTTGATATATTCGTTTGTTCCTACTGGGTCAAATATTGGATTACCTTGAATTCCTGCTTGGTCTGAAGCTTTGATGTGTAATGGAATTTCGCTTAAAACATCAAAAATTTCGTTCCATTCAGTATTGTAGCAAGAAGTAATAAGTGTGTCAGATCCATTGAAATCAGTAAAATTAACAAGAATATTTATTCCTCCTATTTTTATTTAAACGAATTTTCACTGCCAATAATAGCCCGAATTTAATTGTTTTGTATACCGTGCTACTTTATATCATGGAAAGATTGTACATAGAAAATAGGCGATAAGCCAGAGGTTTGACGCTTCGCGCATCGCACTCCTATCTCCCCCACAACAATCGCGCTACATTATAAAAAACTGTTATCTAATAAAAATATTTGTAGGGTGTGTGACGGTTACAAGCAGTTAGTAATCCCAATCAAAAAACTCCTGTTACCGTCACGCACCATCATAATTAAAAAATAAGGTGCGTTACGGCATTATTAAACGGTATCGTTTTTTTATCAAATAATATCGAGCCGCAGGGCACCCTACAATCTCTTTTAAATTAATTCTTTATATGAAAAAATAATCAGCCCACGCAGGTGGGCTTTGTTTGTGTAGCCCCAGGTTTCAACCTGTGGGCACGATTATTACCTTACAACCAAATATCAACTTACAGGCATCATTATTACCTTACAACTAAATATTAACCTGCGAGCATCATTATCACCCTAAACCCAAATCTCAACCCTCTCCCAACAAAGAATTAAATTCAGACTTCAACGCTTTCATATCCGCTACCCTCGCAACTATTAAATTATCCTTACCCGCATCATTTAAACGAGACTTCCAATAACTAATACTCTCGGAATTGTTCATCCAAAACTGAACTACAGTATCTACCACTTCATCCATGTTCCATCCCCATTTCGAGGGTACTGGTTCCATTGTTTCCAGAAATGCATCAAGGGTACATTTATGAGTTCCCAAGTACTCCACACCTTGGCTTGCTCCCTTTTCCTGACTCTGTTGCTGATGGCTAAAAAAGTGCAATATCGTCGATACACCTACAATATCGAAAGTATATTTCATCGCAATCCTCCAGTTTGTCAAAAACTTTTGATTTTGAAAGATATCTTTAACGGCTTTTCTACGGACAAATTATTAAATTCAATCTAGATTATGCTTGTTATTCTTGAAAAAAAACTAGCAATATACAATATATTGTGCTAATATAACTTTCGTACAAAGTTAGCAGTTAATAATCGAGAGTGCTAATATTTGTTCCGCAGAAAATTAGCAGACAACTTCATAGAGTGCTAATATCAATAACACTATTTATATTAAAATATTAAAGATTTTCACTAATTGGAAAGAGCAAGTTACTCTTCTTAATATTTTTTAATATTTATAATGGTAGATTTTTTAGGTGAAGTAGCGGCTTTATCGGGTGCCTGCTTGTGGGCTGTAGCGTCTGTAATTTATGGTAGATTGGGTGCGCGTATTCCGCCATTACAGTTAAATCTGATTAAAGGAATAATTGCGATCGCGCTTTTTCTAATAACTATTGTTATTACCGGAGAAATATTTCCCTCTATAGGTACTTTACCAATATGTCTGTTACTACTGAGTGGTACGATCGGTATTAGTTTAGGCGATACGGCATTCTTCACCTCCATAAATTGCTTGGGGGCACGTCAGGCATTATTAATCCAAATCTTGAGTACCCCAATTACAGCAATTTTTGGGCTGATTTTTCTTCAAGAAAAGTTAAATATATTGGCTTGGTGCGGTATTTTCTTGACAATATCGGGTGTGGCTTGGGTAGTAACCGAGCGTAATACCGATGTAAAGCATGTTTCAAGGTTAGAATTCCGACGCGGTATTAGTTTTGGTTTAATAGCAGCAATGGCTGGTGCAGTTGGGGCTGTGCTTTCCCGTAGTGCGATCGCTAATACTGAAATTAGTCCTTTATGGGCGGCTACCTTAAGGTTGAGTGCTGGTACATTAATTCTGCTGATATGGGCATTATATAGAAAGCAAAATAACTTTCGCATCAGCAACTTGCGCGATTCGCGAGTCATTATAGGAACTATTTTTGCGGCTTTTTGGGGAACTTACTTAGGAATTTGGCTGCAACAAACGGCGATTAAATTCACATCTGTAGGAATTGCTTCCACCCTTTCACAAACTAGCCCGATTTTTGTTATACCCCTTGCGGTTTGGATGGGAGAAAAAGTTAGTATTCGAGCTATTTTGGGTGTTTTCATTTCCATTACTGGAATCGCATTACTTTTTATCCCAAGTAGTTGATATGAAGGTATAACATCTTAAATCAACATTATATTTACCAAAAATTATCTTTCCAAAAAACACACTCTCTTTGTTGAGGAGAAAGATTTTTTCCTAAGAGTTGTAAATCTTCATTACTAAGGAAAGAAGCACCGTAATGATTATGCACTATCGGTTTTCGAGAAGTGTAATCAAAAAAGATTGCGTATCTATCTAAAGATACTGGTATTTTGCCACGATGAAATATACTACCAGTTGCCGCTAAAATAACAGTTCCAGCAATTCCCGTACAAGGC
>JBCBQE010000579.1:0-4751 GCA_039820385.1 Cyanobacteria bacterium J06635_10 | reverse complement strand
AGGCATCCTGGCTTATCTATCTCAGAAGCAGTTTTTAAGCAATAACTCTGAAGTAAACACACCAATCGGTACTCATAATTGCCGACAGATGGCTATATCAATCTGATTGATTATCAAACGAGCACAAGCAGCATATATTAAAAAATATTATGATTACTGAACCCAAGTCTAAATTTGAATTAGAACTACAGTTCCAGTTGAAAGTAGCTCAAAAACTAATTAATCGTGCTTCTTATGCTGCTTTCTGCGTAGAAGAGAATGCTCAGTTTCTGTACGTCAACGATGCAACTTGTTCGCTTCTTGGCTACTCCCGAGAAGAAATACTTTCAATGACATTGCAAGAAGTAGATACAAATTGGGAACAAGAAAAATGGTGTAAGCAGTGGGAATTACTTGAGCAACAGGGTTCTATAAACTTCAAAACTTGCTATCAAAACAAAATAGGTAATACTTTACCTGTTGAAATCACCTTTATTTTGGAAGAATTAGAAGGAAATCTTGTATGCTGTGGTTATGCTTGTCACCAGAGTCAGGATTTACGAAGAATACAACAGCAAAAACCGTTATTAGAATCTCCAAACATTCAAAATGGCTTGGAACAGAAAATTGTTGAATATCAGAAAACAGATGATGAATTAAGAACTTCTCTTTCTTTGCTTAACTCAACCTTAGACTCGACTGTAAATGGCATACTTGCGATCAACTTTGAAGGAGAAATACTCTACTACAATCAAAAATTCATTGATATGTGGCATCTTCCGTCAGATGTGAGAATGTCAAGAAACTGTAATAAAGCTAAAGCTTTTTTTGAGAGTCAGGTAAAAGATATAGAAGTCTTTCGCTCGCAAATTTGGGAATTTCCGACTGTTTCTGATTCCGAGACTTATATTTTGTTAGAGTTAAAAGATGGAAGGATATTTGCACATTATTCGGAGCCTTATAGATTAAATGGTGATGTTATTGGTAGAGTGTGGAGTATCTGGGACATTACTGAATCAAGACGAAGGTCGGAAGCACTTAAACTTAATGAAGCCAGATTCCGCACTTTAGCTGAAAATACAGAAGCTGGTATTTTCCTGCTTGACGAAAATCATGTTTGTTACGCCAATCGAGCGGCAGAAATGCTAACTGGCTATTCAATCAAAGAATTAACCGATCGCAATTTCAATTTTGAGCAAATAATTCAAGCAAGACAGTGCAGACAGGTACGCAAGCAGGATGGAGTGACTACTTGTGAATACCAGGAAATGCAGATTTTCACAAAACAAGGTTTCTCTCGCTGGTTAGCTTGTACTGTAGAGCAACTCGATGGAGTATTTGACTTTACTGGAAAGCAAGTAGAAATGATTACGGCAATTGATATTACCGATTATAAACAAGCCGAATCTGAACTTCGACAAGCATTAGAACAAGCAAGAAGATTAAGCGAGCTTAGACAGCACTTTGTTTCCATGCTTTGTCATCAATTTCGTACTCCACTTAATGTTGTTTCTTTTTCATCTGACTTACTCAGACGTAATATTCATCAATGGAGTAAGGAGAAAAACCATTCTTATCTGGATTTGATTCAAGATGCCGTGGAACAAATCAGCGAATTGCTTGATGAAATTTTGTTATTTGGTAAGGCTGAAGCTGATAGATTAAAGTGTGAACCAAGACAACTTGACTTGAAGCAATTTTGTCGAGATATCATAGCACAAATGTACTTGGCAGTCGGTAAGCAAAAAGCAATTAATTTTATTAGTGGGGGTGAATGTTCTACAAAGAATGTTGACCCTAAATTATTACAGCACATCTTAACTAACTTACTTTCTAACGCGATTAAATACTCTATAGGTAGTAACGCAGTAGATTTAGAACTTATATGTGGAGAGGATGATGTGACTTTTAAAATTAAAGATAAAGGAATTGGTATTCCAGCAGTAGATCGACAACAAATATTTGAGCCATTTTATCGAGGCAGCAATACTGAGAATATACCTGGTACTGGACTGGGTTTATCGATTGTGAAAACTCTTGCAGATTTACATGGATGTGAAATTTCCTTGTCAAGTAAAGTTGGTATGGGAACTACTTTTATTCTTAAAGTCCCATCAACTAATACTTGAATTGTAAAACGTATATGTTTCACAATCAAATTTTTAATTGCTCAAACATGAATATTTTTTTATTACTAATCAACTATATAACCAAAAAACAATGTCTTTTTGAATGAGGCATAGACTTCCAACCTTCAATCTCAACTTATAGTAATTAATCATGACCCAAGCAATCCCAACAAAAATCCTAGTAATTGAAGATGATGCTCGTACCCGTAATATGTATATAGACGGTCTTGAAACTGAAGGTTTTGAAACCATAAGTGCTAGTGATGGCACTACCGGAATTCAACAAGCTCTTTCTCACTTACCCGATTTAATCATTTGTGACATATTGATGCCCGATATTGATGGATACACTGTTTTAGAAAAGTTGCGCCAAAATCCCCTAGCAGCAATTATTCCATTTATTTTTCTTACTGGCAGAGTAACTAAAGAAGATTTTCGTCGTGGAATGGAGTCTGGTGCTGATGACTATATCGCTAAACCCGCCACATTAGAACAATTGTTAAAAGCGATCGCCATTCGATTGGAGAAAAAGCAGGCTTTCCTTAGTTATTGCTGTTCTAACTATAATATTATCTCAAAACCGCAATCGAATGAAGTTGCCCGGTCGCAAGAAGAGAAATCTATATTCCCTGTTGTTCCTCAGTTACAAGAAGTTTTTGATTTTATTGAAGCTAATTATCATAAGGGAATCACCTTGAGCCATGTTGCTGAAGCTGTTGGTTACTCTGCGGCTTATCTAACTAATAGAGTCGCAAAAATAACTGGAGAAACGGTTAACAGTTGGATTGTCAAGCGTCGTATGGTGGCTGCACGTTATTTACTCAAGAATACTAGCCAAAACATTGAAGAAATTGCTACCACGGTTGGCTATCAGAATGCTTGTCATTTTTCCCGACAATTTCGCCAACATCACGATATACCTCCTCAAACTTGGAGGAAAAAGCATCAATTTATAGAACCATTATCGGTGAAAGTTTGATAAACGATAATACAATGGGTGGCACCCATGGTAATAATTAAAATACCGCAGATATTTACGGTTTCAATTAAAAATAAACTCTTTCAACTTAGTCTGACCAATAGGGCGTATATTCACTACTTATTCCATTTAATTTATACAGAATAATTGTTTGAAGCTGATGCCGGGAGACAGGAGGATTGGAGTATTTCAAACCTCCCTCCTATTTTTTTTATACTCATAATTTCAATTTATGATTTTTTCAGTATATGTAAGTATAGTCATTGGTTGCTTAATCAAAACTTTATAAATAAGGCATTATATTAAAGTAAGTTTGATTATTCTGTAGATAAAAAAGATATATGTTATACGTAAATATAGAAATTCTTGATTGAAATTTAGATTATGGCAAAATCACAACGTTAAGCTATAAGTTAGGTTAATAAGCAGTAAGAGCAGAGCAGCATTTTCTCAAAATTGGCTGCATTCAAATCGATATAATCCTTGGGACTTAATTTTATTCTGCAAAAATAATTTATTATCAGTCTGATTGCTAAACTATCATCAGGGTAATGCTTTTCAATGAAACAATATTTTTGAATACTTTAGGACTTAGCAAAAAGGTACATTTTTCTTGTCAGGTGCATAGTTGAGAAAAAATTTGAACGTAGTAATAAGACTGCGGAAAGTACGGCACCAACGAGTAAATGTAATTGTGGTAAGTTCTGTACTTATAGTTAAATAATGTAAAAGTATGAACGGAGATAATTCCACAAGTAATTATTGGGTGATTATCTCACTTTATAACCAAATTAGCAATTTTTGTATCGCAAGCGATTAAGATGCTAATTTTATAAGGCTTTTAAAATATATATAGCTTCATGATGTAGAGATAAATCATCTTTCATGCATAAATTTTCTCTAAATTAGATTTTTATAAATCAGTAGATATTTATGTCTTTTCAATCAGGCTATTTATTTTTATGTTACCTATATCTGTCAAATAATTTATTGTTATCAAAATCTCAACATAATTATTTTATTCCCTCGGACAATAATCCTTAAATATGAATTAGTATATATGAAAATGTCAAACAGACTAGTTAATTTGAAAAAAAATTAGTCAAGGGTGAAGAAAAGATTATTATGGGTGCCCGTCACACTTTCTTCTCAACTATAAAATAAACCAGACTGAGGTAATCATGACAAAATTTAACTCAAAATTCAAACGCTTTCAAGAAGTTTTAGTTACAGGTTTATTCGGAGACTTGCCTGCTATTGCTTTAGGACCAAAATTAAGAAAGCTGATATATCGAAGTATATTGGCGAATATGGGTAAGTCAGTCTATATACAAAATGGAGTAGAATTCCTAGGTGCTTCTAATATAGAACTTGGCTCCGGAGTGCATCTTTTCAAAGGAGTTCGTATAGATGCTTTAGGACATGAAAATAATAAAATTAGTTTAGCAGAAGGAGTTGCGGTTGAACGCAACGTTGATATTGGTGCTTTAGATAATACCCAAATACATATTGACAAAGGTACATTTATTGGTGTAGGAGCTTGTATTGCAGGACCGGGAAACGTCAAAATTGGTAAACGTTGTTTAATTGCAGCACACAGTGGAATATTTGCTAACAACCATAAATATGGAGACCCACTAAGATATATTGCCGACCAAGGGGTT
>JBCBQE010000578.1:0-4752 GCA_039820385.1 Cyanobacteria bacterium J06635_10 | reverse complement strand
CCATTAAGAATTTCATCAAATCCTGTAATTCCGCTAGAAAGACGAGCCAAATCCATCAATTAAGTTCCTGACTTATACAGTTCAATCTCCTATAGCTATTAGAATACTAGGTTCTCGTTTGAATGCAATACGAATTAACCTCACCCCAACTCTATTCATTGTTAAGACGGGGTGAGGTATTCCAAATTGCTATAAAAATCGGGCTACAGCTTAAATTTTATTTGAATTACATAACTCTATTTCCATCTTCATCTATTCGCGCTTGACGAATTACATCTGAAATTTCTTCAGCATCTTTAACGTGATGTAGTGCTTCTTTCTCTCCGGTTTCTTGATCTTCGACTACAAAATAAGTTGGAACTGTGACATTATCTCCAGTAATATCGGGAGCATCTACAGCAACTTGTTTAGCCTTTTCTTCTAAACTCTTGGGTTCATTTACCTTATCGCCAGGATTTAAAGTAGAGGTTTCTTTTTCGTTATTTAATTCTTGCTTATTTTTCATAATTAATTGTCTCTCTAATTTACTAGTGTTTTATTTTTTTAAGCTTCTATAATTCATCGTAAATTAAAGAAAAAAATTATACTTCTATCGATAGTTATTATCTAAAGTAATAAATTTTTTCTAAATAATTGAAGGTTCTACCTTCAAACTCTTCGAGCCCTAGGTAGGCTAGGAGGATCTTTTCAAACTTCAATCGCTCTCAGGCTAAAGCCTGGAGCTACACGAACAAAGCCCTTAAAGGGCTAAAAACCTTAATTTTTCCTAGCCCGCTGCCACGGCGGGCTTAGTACGTGATGGCGGGTTTGAAAACACACCCTTACAATATCGGTGTTACCGACAAACCAATTGCTGAGAATTCATTTTTTCTACCCAATTAATAGCACCTTTACGCACTTCATCTGCTGAGGGCATTTGCTGCGATCGCATTAATTCGGTAATTGCTGTAATATCTTGATCGTGCTGACTGCCAGCTACAGCTAAAACTCGATTATCCTTAACATAAAAAGCGAGAAATTCTTGCTCGTCTAAATTACCTTGAATAATAATATCGTCCCAACTTTCTGCGTGTCCGGCATAACGCAATTTTACATCAAATTGTCCCGACCAGAAAAAGGGAACGCTGGCAAATTTTATCTTTTCCCCTATCATATTACGAGCAGCAATGCGTCCGTGTTGTTGTGCTAAACGCCAATGTTCAATGCGGGTGGGTTCCCCCGTTGCAGCATAAGGAAAACGAGCGATATCTCCAGCTACATAAAGACAATCGGCTGCTTGCAAATATTCATCCACATTGACGCTATTGTCTTTTTCGTTTAACTCTACTCCCTGTAAAAAATCGGTAACGGGTTCAACTCCAATACCAACTACTACTAAATCTGCATTCAAACACTCGCCGCTTTCCAATACCGCAGTTTCAACTTTACCGTTACCTTCAAACTGCTTTACCTTGGTTCCCATCCGAAAAGATACACCATTTGATTCGTACAGTTTGCGAAAGCTAGCACCTATATCTCTGCCGAGAATCTTTTCAAAAGGTACGGTTCCCGGTGCTACTACGGTGACTTTTATACCGCGTTGAGTCAAACTTGAAGCCGCTTCCATACCGATAAAGCTAGAACCTACTACCACGGCAGTTTTGGCATTTTTTGCGGCAACTGTAATCTTATCGGCATCTTCTGGTTGTCGCAGAGTAAATATATTATCTAAATCGGCACCTGGTACTTTTAAATTGCGAGCCTTACCACCAGTTGCTACCAATAAAGCATCGTATTCTAAAGTGGTATTATCTTCAAAAGTAATTGTCTTTTTAGCTGCTTCTACTTTCGTAACCAATTTGTGAGAATAAACTTCAATATCCCATTCGTTGTAAAATTCCAAGGAGCGTAATACCAAAGAATCTTTTTCAGAATCGTTTTGCAAATACTTCTTACTTAAATTAGTGCGATCGTAAGGTAATATATCCTCTCGAGTCAGCATGACGACTCTGCCTTCAAAACCAGCTTGACGGGCACCCATCGGAATTTTTTTAGAAGAAAAAAATTCCGATGGGAACCCTTGACGTAAGGTTTCAGCAGCCATACTCCCCGCAGCACCAGCCCCTAAAATCACAAAAGTACGATTATCCGCGTGAGGATTATATTTCGTCATATCTGACGTGCGTTGAAAAGGAATTTCTTCGGGTAACTGTACTATTACATCTCCTCCCTCTACACTGACAGGAAAACTAGGTAAAGCATCGAGGGCTGGAGGTTCTTCTAAGTTGCCATTTTTAATGTTAAAACAAGCATTATGCCAAGGACAAACTACCCTTTCTCCATTTAATACGCCTTTTTCTAAAGGTGCGCCATAATGAGTGCAATATGCTGCGGTTGCAAAAAATCCATCCTCATTCCGTGCAAGTAGAATTTTATTATCTTTTACAGAGATTTGTCGTATCTCACCTTTTTTCAAGTCTTTTTCATTGCCTACTCGTACATATTTGTAATTCATATTATTTGTCCTTATTTGAGCTTTATTTTCTAGTTTTATTGCTAGGTAATAATTCAAATGAATAGACTATTTATCCACTAAACTTTTACTCATAAGTGGAAAAAATAGGCGAACGATAAATTCTATTCATTAAAATTAAATCACACAACAATTTATAGCGTTTCTTGATAAAGATGGGCCGAATTAAGCCCCGGTGGGCTTTGTTTAGATAGCCTCGCCCATAAGCGGGTGAAGGCGATTCGCAGCACGCCTCATACAGAATTGGTATTAGTTGCTTATTGTTCATCAACTAATCAGCTTATATAGCTTAATTATTCAAATATTTTTAAATTTATAGCTCTCTCTCTAGGATGATTTTAGATGAATAGAAAAAGGTAAGTAGTTGATTATTACTAAAGGTACAGCCAATCAATTTCCCCTACACACACATTTTACTTTTATGATTTATGAACACAAAATTATCGATCCAACCATTCAACTAATCCTAAAGAGTTAACGCTACCCAAAAAATGAGCGCCGATAATAGTCACATTTGCAAGTATGAGAAGTAAATCTATAGAACGTACAACTGTTTCTGGATTGTAAACCGCCACTCCCTGGGGTTGAGCAAGAGTTTTAGCTAAAACTGCAATTGCAGTTTCAACAGAGGCTAAGAAACCTATGCCAATCCCTACTAAACTAATAATTAAACCAATACGTAAAACTTTAATAACTTCTTCTTTCTTAGGGTGCAAATCACTATTAGGTGACTGCAACCGCTTGGCTAAACGCGTGTAACGATAAGCCCAAAATATTCGGACACCTACCGCAATTATGCCGCATACTCCTAAAAATATTCCTAATCCAATAAAAGGATTATTTATATCGCTGAAGTTACGACTGAAGATTACTAATAGTAAAAGAATGCCAGAAATAGCGCCTAAAGCTAACTGAATCCAAAAGCTAATTCTACTAAATAAGCGGAAGGTTCCGGCAAATTCTTGTTTACTGGGAGAAGATGAAGGTGTTTTTAAATGCATTGATATTTACTCCTTGGTTATTTATAACGGGTAAGATATACTTAACAAAAAATTATATTTATAAACCTGCAAGTCGGATAAACTCTCTAAGTTATCAGAAATTCTTTCTGCTGCTTACATAGGCACCAGCACGGTTAAACCATCCCGAATGCACTCCACTTCTAAAGGTGTATGTCCAATTATTTCACCATCTAAAACAATTTTTTGCGGCGGATTGGTGGTTATTTTTACGCGCTTTGTTCGTAAATAACTAATATCATTGCTTTTAGCTGCATCCTCCTGCAAACCAGTTTTTAGTAGCTGATAGGAAGTGGCGATCGCTGATATCCAAGTCTCAGATGAGATGATGGTAATATCAAGTAATCCATCGTCATAAATAATACTTTCCGGACCTTGAGCTAATATTGATGTTGGTGGTGCTGCATTTGCCACAGTTATAGCTCCAGCAGAAACGGAAATCTTTTTGTCTGATGTTTCTATTTCTGCTTCAAATAATTCTAATTTTCGTAGTTGCTGTATTACGGGAACTAAATAAGCCAAAGCACCCCAGCGTTTTTTCGCTTCTTGGGAAGTATTATCTATCGTTTCTGCTTCAAAACCGATTCCAGCAAACAACGTCATTAATTTACCGTTGCATCTACCAATATCAATTCGACGAGTTTTACCGGATAAAATTGTTTTACAAGCTTCATCTATAGTATCGGGAATACCTGAAGCAGAAGCGAAAGCATTGACAGTACCCCTTGGTATTACTCCCAATGGAATAGTTGTTTCCCCTAAAGCTTTAGCTGTTTTGGAAATAGTGCCATCACCACCAGCAGCGATTATGATTTTAAAATCTTTGTTTACCGCTTCTTGGGCTAATTTATCAGCACCCACCTCCTTTGTAGTACATTGAATGTCTAACTCAAATTCAGAACATAAGAGTTCCTTTATCCTCTCCAACTCTTGCTCGGAGTTATTTGAACCAGCAACGGGATTATAAATTAAACAAGCTTTTCTATGCATACTAAACTGTGGCAGCTTACCAAAATATAATTAATAAATGTTACTTTAAATAAACATACTGATAATCGCTTCTCTCAAGGGAATCAATCTTATTTAATCAATTGTTATATTTATAGTAGTGAAATATATTCCTTTTTTAACTGATCTTTTGAAGTAAATTGATTTTCATCCATAAGTTAGAGATACAGTTATATCTAAATGCTGAATTTTCATTCCTAAAATAAATCAAAT
>JBCBQE010000577.1:0-4771 GCA_039820385.1 Cyanobacteria bacterium J06635_10 | reverse complement strand
AATTGTACCAAAAGGATTTCAAGCGACTGGATAATAATTGAAAAGAGAATTTATGCTTTTGTTCTCTTCGCAAACCTTCGATAACAAGTTCTTCGATTTCTTGAGTTAGAATACCGTAACCTAATAAATAATAAAGTTGTTCGGCGACACTACTGTTTGATTCTACAGTAAAAATCATTTCTCCATAAGCATTGCGCGAGGCTGTTGTCAAAGCTTTTAGTTTAGCGACAATTGCTTTGGCACAGAGATATTCGCCGAATTTTGAGTGGGAGAATTTGACGGTAGAGGAGCCACTGCTGCACCAGGTTTCCTGGATGTGCAAGTGGCGTGGGGGAGAGGGGGGAGAATTTTCCGATTTTTTGGTAATTTTAAAATAAAAGGCACTTAGCTGATTTCGATCGCCAATAAAATCAATCTTTTTCTTCCCAGAATATAAAATTTGCAGCGCTACTGCTTGCATTTGATCGATTAATTCTTGGGGATGGCGATTTTTGAGCAGGGAAGTAACTGCCTCTGGGGTGCGGTGAATACCCCCCGAAAGCGATGATGTTAATATTTTTTGACTGATACCGCCGGAAACCCCATAGCCCAACAACCATCCCGCCAGACGCTCGTAAACACTCCATAAAACCACATAACTATTAGTGGCTTGAGGATTGGTAGCTAATTGTAATATTTCATCATCAAGTAGTTCGTCACGATGTAATATGGCCAGTAAATACAACATCAAAGGCTGACGGACAAAATCTGAAAGAAGAAATTGAGATTTTTGAGAAAAACCCTTATTTTTTTTCAAAAATGTAAAGAAGTTTTGAGCGATCGCCATAGATTGGAGTTTTGCCCAATTTCCAAACCACTGCTTCCATTCATCTTGTCTCCAGGGTTGAATTTTAATTTTCCGTAATTTTGCTCCTGCTTTACCGACGATATCCTCCAACATCCAGCTTTGAGTTGTCAAAATAATTTTATGTGACTTCTGGGATTGAAACTCAAACAACTGCTGCATAAAAATGGCGATCGCAGTTTTATTTTTGTGACTATGAGGTAGTTCGTTTAATCCATCAAGTATTAGTACGCATTGATGATGAGATTCTCTGAGCCAATTCGATAAATTAACATCAGAATCTCTGATAAAAGCAGATGCAAGGGTTTCTTGAAAAGTTTCACCATAACTTATTTCACTAAGGCTAATAAATATAGGTATCCAATCTGGATAAAACTTTTGCGCTATTTCGGCGGCAAATATTTGACAGAAACTAGTTTTACCATAACCTGATTCTGACTCAATTACAGTAACAGTTTCTAAATCTTTCAACTGGGAAACTACCCAGTTCATTAAATCAACTGGCTGACAATCTTCCTGTAAAGGTAAACCTGTCGGCGGAACATAAATATCTTTCAGAGAAAAAGATTCTATTAATAGCGGTTCGCCAAGCTTTTTAATTAACTTTGCTCGATAATTATCTCTAGCAAAATCAATTTTATCGTCGGATTTATCATCAATTTCCCTAGTTTTTGATTCAATAGTATTACCCAATCTCAAAAATTTGTTTAACTGAATCAAACTTGCGATATTTTCGCTCACCACCACAATTAAATGTCCCAAAAGCCTATTTTTCAAGCGTTGAATAATTAACTCCGCATCGAGAATAGGAACGCTATTGGCAACTAACCAAACTACAGCAATGCGATTAATCTGCTGCACAAAAGAAGAATCTGCAACCATTTGTAACGCTTCTTCCCCTTGCACCTCAGTTAATTTTTCTCCACGCATGATTTTGAGCAAAGCTTGCAAATGCTCATCCCGCAGAGATTTTATCTTCTCTTTGCCAAATAAATTTAAATTGGATATGACTCTGATAATTCCCCCATCTCCCAGGCTCACCAACGCCCTTTCGATCCAAACTCGGGAAAGACTAACTTCGTCAATTAGAGTTTCTTCTAAAGCCTGTAGATAAGCAACTTGAAACGCCAACCAAGTAGCTTCATTGAGCAATAATGGCTTTTTTTGCGCCAATAATTGTAAAATACCTTGGGTCAAACCAGCAAATACGCTTATTTCGTGCCAAACAACCCCTAAAGGAAGTTCCATGACTTCTGCTAAAGTACAGATATCAAACGGTAAAGGGCTTCTAATTTCCATATCGCTAATAATTCGCAAGGCTATACCTGTCATTTCTCCTTGCGAATACCCTTTTATTTGAGTTATTTCGATATCATTTTCTATTAACCAATGCCGAATGCTTAAGTTCATTTAATCAACACTAAGGGCTGTATACGGCAATTATTCCGAGGGAATGTTGATGCAGGTATTTGGATCTGAAAACAACTCCTAGGATGAATTCGCTGGGTATAGAGATTTCTATTTTACTTCGCGAGAAAAGTTCCATCAGCCAGAAGCTGTCTTGCTTAAAACCATAATATTGTTGAGTAAAATCTCAAATATAAAATTTTTTCGGTCACAATGAAATAATGTATTTTAAAAGATCATGTGTAAAGGATAAAGTTTAAAAGATGTTAATAACCCAATATTAATCAGCCCAAACATATTCAAACTCAATCTTTTATATTTCCGAAAAAATATTTCAATTCTCCTCCACTACTACTTGGTTCAAGAATAAATTAGACTTTTAGAAACCCCGAAACCTTTTTTCCTGACTCTGCTTCCTCCGCGCACCCCATCCTGTAGCCTGGTTGTCTCAACAGATAAATGTTCGGCAAGCTTCACAGTATTGACTCCCATTCTTCCTTCACTCCCCAAAAACCACTCTAGTTGCATCTATTATCATCATCATTCGTAAATTAGCTATGAGCTCACGCCCTCTAAAATTATTGTTAATTGATTCCGATCCGATTTTTAGACTGGGTTTGCGTCAAACTCTTGAAGAATTCCCTGACTTAGAAATTGTAGCGGAAGCCGAAACCTACACCACCGCGTTGCAAATTTTAGCAGAATTAGCACGTCTTGACCCCAATCAAGTCAATTTGGTACTTTTGGAACCAGACAATAATCGTTCTGCCAATCGTCAAGAACTTGGTTTACAACTAATTAGACAGTTGAAAACTCAGTACCCAAATTTACCTATTTTACTTGTGTGCCATATTCTACAACCCGCAATGCTCATAGCCTTAAAAGCTGCGGGAGCCAACGGTTACTGTCCTAAGGGTACACCTGTTTCTGAATTAATCCTAGCCATGGAACAAGTTACAGGAGGAAATTCCTATTGGGCTAGCGAAACCCAAGATTTCCGAGAATGGGAAAGTCAAAGAATAGGAACAACTGAGCGGCAAGAAGGTAAATCTCAGAAATCTCTAATTAGTAAATTACGTAATAATCTGCGCGCATCGGGAAACAATTACATCAAAGTTAACTTGACACAAGTTACCAGACAACTCCAAGTTCCCGGATTAACAGTACTCAATAGAGCTATTTTAGCAGGAAGACGACGGGAACTAATTGCAGCACAATGGGTGCTTGATAATTTCGTAGATTTACCACAACCACAACCACAAAATGGGAACAACCGTTTCATTCCTTCCACTGAATTGCCATCACCCAAACCTGAAAGTAGTATTACTCTCGCAAATTCTACAATTAACCCTCTTTCTCCACCTTTACTCAGCCCAAGAGCCTTACAAGCCACATTGTTTGCATCTTGTATTAACAAACTTCAATTTAATTTACAAAATGTAACTGACATTCCTTTAGAAATAGATATTCTACGAGAAGACAAAAAGCGGGAGTTACTGTATTTATTGCTACAAAAATTTGCAGATTCTCTCGATGAATTGCGTGCTGCGGAAGTAGAAGTAAATCGATTAAACGAAGTAAATTACACTTTATTATTAGATGTATGGCAAGCCACTACCACAGAATTTTTCGGTAAATTTTCTCGGGTAAAAGTAGAAGAAATGGAGCTAGAAATCGTTAGTATCTTGTTAGAGGATGCGGCAATAGTAGAGAAAGAAATTCTAAAAAAAATTCCATTGACAACTGAATTATTATCTTATTTAATATTTCAGACAGAATTATATGTAGACAATACATCTTATTTAGCTGCCAGCGATGAAGCTAACAAACACGCTGCCACGATCTTAGAAAATATGTTGATTCATATAGCTAATGCCGTCATGCAGCCGTTATTAAATAGATTAGCGAATATAGAAATAATCAAAAAAGATTATTACGATCGCCAGCTAATGTCTACCAGAGAAATCGAACGCTTCAGAAACGATTTATCTTGGAAATATCGCTGGCAAAATTATGTAGGAGAAGCGCAACAAATATTCGAGAGTCGTCACGAATTATTAGTGCTTGCCCCTCGCGGCATAGCCAAAGTTTTTGTATATGCATCCCGAAACAATGAACTACAACAACTCGCAGGAATTCCCTTAGTCATGACATTATTGCTAGAATTCCGCGATGCAGCCACACCCCGTCTACAATCCCTACTATCATTCTTAGGTAACGGTGTCGTTTTCGTTCTCACTAAAATAGTTGGTAGAGGAGTAGGTTTAATTGTACGCGGTGTTCTTCAAGGTATCGGTAGTACTTCCTTATCAGAGAGAAAAGGGAATAAGGAGTAAAATTATCAATGATCAATTATCAATGATCAATGATCAATGATCAATTATCAATTATCAATTAACAACCATCAATTATCAACCAACAACCAACAACTAACAACCAACAACTAACAACCAACAACTAACAACCAACAACTAACAACTAACAACCATCAACCAACAACCATCAACCAACAACCAACAA
>JBCBQE010000576.1:0-4776 GCA_039820385.1 Cyanobacteria bacterium J06635_10 | reverse complement strand
ATATTAAAGGAAAATTATTTGACCCTTTCTTTACAACGAAATCTGTAGGTAAAGGTACTGGTATGGGTCTTTCTATTAGTTACCAAATCATTACTGAACAACATGGTGGTTCAATAGAATGTATTTCCAAATCTGGACAAGGAAGTGAATTTATAATTTCAATTCCCCTTCATCAAGGGTTCCCATAAGAATTTTTTGATTCTAAAAAAATTCTTATGGGTGCCCGTCAAGCATAAGTAATTAGTAATGGACTTTATTGACGATCGTCCGCAAACAATTAACGCCCCTCTAGCTTGGTTTCAGTACAGTTCACGCACTTTTTCAAATCCACCAGCATCAATTAAATAAATAGTATAGAGAACTTACGCCACATAGTAAAGTATATTCCCATTTCTATGGAGAATGAGCAAAAAATAGTATTACAGCAAAAGCTGCTAAGGCTTTTACTATCCGTACCTTGATACATCTCCGAAAATTAAATATGTGCGAACCAGATATTTCGATCGCGAAATTTATGTTGCTCTGCTACTGCTTGCTAATTCCTTCCATCCTGCTGTCTAATAGGCTTTACCATTCATAGATATATGTGATTGTTTATGAATTTAATATTTCTATTTATTACTTTTAATTAAGAAGCTATTCGCTGGCAAGTTGTCATTAAATGAATTATGATTAATGTAGGTTAAAATAGTAAACGTTTTTTTGCCGTAAAAATACTGAGAAACTATGACAGAGCATATTAAACTTATTCAACCCAGTGGTGTTTTAGATGCAACTAAATCGCAAGAATTTCGGGAAGAAGTTATTAACTTATTACAAAGTAAACCAAAAATTGTATTGGTAGATTTAAAAGATATTACTTTTATGGATAGTTCCGGTTTGGGTGCTTTAGTATTGGCATTTAAAACTTTGAGAGCTGCTGATACCAAGCTTGTACTTTGTTCTATTAACGAGCAAGTCAAAATATTATTTGAGCTTACTGGAATGGACAAAGTGTTTGAAATATTTTCCAATCAAGATGAATTTAATCAAGCTGTACTTTCCCAAATTGCTTAATTAAAGGCTATTTGGAGTATAGATAAATCATCATCAAACGCATTTTTTGAATTCAAATCAACAAGACAATTGAGAATATTTTCTAGAGGGCTACTAGAAAAATGATATAAGCGTGTAACCTTTTGGATAAAATTCTCAAGTCCCATAAGTTGACCATCAGATAAAGTTATTTCATAAGCACCATCACTAAAAATATATAAGGTGCTATTTTGTTCAATTTTGCAAAATCCATTAGTATATCTAACCTCTGGAAACATGCCAACAGGCATTCCAGGGGTTTTTAATAATTGGATACTATTATTATTACTAGATAATAATATGGCAGGTGGATGACCAGCACTTGAATAAACTAATTCCCGTTTAATTTGATTGTAAACTCCATACCAAATAGTAAAATATTTATCATTTTGGTAACTCATTTGAAAAGTACTGTTTAAGGCATTTAATACTTCCCTCGGTTGGTAATAATTTAAATCCTTAAGAGCACGGGAGCGTAGTAAGTTTAATACCGAAATAGAAGGTAAAGTCGCTTTCAGCCCATGTCCAGCGGTATCAAGTAGGTAAATTGCTAAATAATCGTCGTCTAGCCAATAATAATCGAAACAGTCACCACCGAGTTGCTGGGAGGGAATAAATGTATAATTTATATTGAGAGGTTGGATTATTGGCGTAGGTAAAAGAGAACGCACATAATCGGCAGCTTCTGATAATTCTGCTTCTAAAATTTGTTTTTGAGCTTTTAAGTCTTGACTCATTTCATGCAAACGTAAACCAGCCCTTACCCGCGCTTGCATTTCATTTTGTTCTATGGGTTTGGTAATAAAATCATCAGCACCAGCATCTAATCCTTTAACACGATCGGCAACAGAATCCAAGGATGTTAAAAGAATAAAAAACGTGGTAGATAAATTGGGGTCTTTCTTGATGTAACGACAAACATCAAGTCCACTTAATCCCGGCATTAACCAGTCACAAATAATCATTGCTGGACGGGAAATAACAGCCTGTGCAATCCCCTCTTCACCGTTGCTGACTGCAACTACTTCATAACCCTGCTTCTCCAGCATTCTTTTAAGCAATATTTGAACGGCTGGATCGTCATCGATTACTAATATTTGAAACATAAGAAGTAGCCGCTTGCTAATCAAAATAAAAAATAAATACGCCCGTGCCAAATAGGTAATAGAAAATAGATTTGCTTTTATTATCGATCGCCCCTATTTTCTGCATTATTTACTACAGACAACTTTTAAGGGAAAAATCTATACATACCATCTTCCGATTATAGTGGCGATAGGGGATTTAGCCATAACGTCAAGCTACGTTTTAGCTGATTTAAATCGCGGTATACTTCTTGTTTAAACCACTGTCCGAAAGCATCCAAGGGATTAAATTCTTTGCCCGGCTGCCATTTCACATCTTGACCTAAAGGTGTAACGTGGTTACCTCTAAGCGTCTGTGTTGTTACCATCTCCCCAAAGCGATTCTGTAACAATTTAGTTAAACGGTGTGATTGGTCAAGAGTATCATTGCTAAATTTTATTAAAAAATTACGACGTATCTTGTAATTTTCTCCCACCAGTTCTTCTGTTTCGGTTGGTGAAGGCGTAAACTCAACATTCACCGTAGCATTCAATTGCTCTAGCAAAGGAATTGCATCCCGTGCGGCGTAGTTATTAAATGATATAAGGATATTACCCGCACGTTCGACTCCCGGGGAACAACCGATAAGTAAATGTAGTTTGCATCCCATACTATGACCTAATCCATATACCGGAAGATAACCCCTAAAGACGGGTTCACTATCTTCCAATCGTACTAACACCCGTTCAAAATTCAGCAAAACTTGGGAAGCGATCGCACTATGGTCTAAAGTATTCACAAATGGGGTGGCGACAACCGCAAACCCTTTTTGTGCAAGATGTTCGAGTAACAAACGATAAGTTACGTGAGGTGCGGTAGCTACAAATGCACCACCTAAGAAATGAACGATACCGATGGGACGCTGGGGAACTATTACCCAACTACCAGCAATTTGTTTCCAATTCATGTTTTAAGGGACTTTGAGCAAGGGTATTTATACTTTCTCATAGTAAAACCTGGACGGCGAGTGTTGTAATCTAGCTTCAAGGCAGGCAATTTTTGTTAATATTATGAAAACCGTCCTCTTTTAGATACTAGCTAGACTCACAGTATCCACTCCTCAAGGCTTCTCATGTCACTCAACTAATAATTAATCGTTGTGCGCTCGCCACTACCAGCTAATAACTATTATTTCTGAATCTGTAATCTTTTCATTTCCTGCTGTACGTCCAGCGCAATATCTAATGCCTCATTAAGTAACCTACCATGTTCGGAGGCTTGTTCGGTTACTTGCATTTGAGTTAATGTAGCCAAATTATTTGTAAGTAATTCTGAATTATTTATAATAAACTTTTTATTTTCTCTCAAAATCCTTTCAGTTTTTAAAGCGCGAATTAAATCTGCTCTCGTGAATTTAAGGGCTTCGATAACTCTTCTTCTTTCTTTGATCGTAACTTCCTGGTTGCCTGCAGCTTCAATTTTATCATTAATTTCTATTGCCTTGACTACAGAATTAAATCTATCAACTTCATGCAAAAGAGTATTTAAAGAATGTGTTAGATTCTCTTTAACTATTGAAACTCTTTTTTTCCAGATAAAATACAATAATGATTGTGCAACACCACCCCCAATCAAGCAGACTACAAGGAATCGTAACCAATATGGAAGCACTTCCAAGTTGCTAAACATATTGATAACTAAATTCAATATAATATAACTGCCAAGAATTACAGCCAATCCAATAAAAATTGCGGTTGCGCCTTCTGGTCCTTTGACTTTTTGCAAAAATTGCCTTACTAATAACTTCAACGGATTAACGATAATAATTAATTCGTCGTTAATAGGCAAATTCGTCAACTTTTGGAGTTCTTTTTTAGTAATCGCTAAGCCTTTTAAATCATCACGCACAGCTTCGGTATCCCCACCAGAAAAGTTTTTTGACTTATTATATCCCAATCAAACCAAGTGACAATCTACTTGATATCCATTAGTCTCAATATAATCTTGATAAAACTTATTATTATCCATAGTTAAATATATTGCCAATACAATAGAAGATTTTTTTGACAATAAGTTTCTCAATATACTATTATTTTTTTAACTTAAGTATATTCACATACAAAAGTCGTTTTGGAGTAAGAACTATTTATTTTACCCCGATCTATTTGTAAAAAAATAGACATACATATTACAAAAAAAATGAGTATTGGTGAAACACAGTCAATTTGATAATGCCATCATATACAGGGCAGGGCTTCCGCCACAAGTTTAAGCGCTGATTGGCCCTTAGTTTGGTTGCACTTTTATCTTTCGCAGTATTTACAGCTGCGCCAGGATAACTTCTTAACAATTAATTAGTAGTACAAAAAATACAATGATTAGGTTTATTCCCGATTTACTTCTTATATACTCTATTGGGAAGCATAACATAGAAATAATAGAAAATAGCCCTTAAATAAAAGTACTGTACTCTCAAATAATTTGTGATAATTAACTCGGTTTTTTTTGAACAAACCGGGTTTTTGATATTTAGGTTTTTATTCTTGTACTTTATATTACAAAAATAAATCGCTACGTGAAGGTTAAATATTTTGATTAATTGTTAACTGATGATCCACACCAGACTGGTGAACAAAT
>JBCBQE010000575.1:0-4780 GCA_039820385.1 Cyanobacteria bacterium J06635_10 | reverse complement strand
AAAAAGATTTTTCTATTACGGACTCACATTTATTCCTTTAGGATTGTGCTTAGCACTATTAACAACATTAGCGAAAAGAAAATTAAACTTTTACCGTTTAATGCTGCCTGCGGGGATATTATTACCTTCCTTGATATTAGAAGGAATTCTGGTACAGGAAAGCGGTAAAAGCATCAGTCCAAAAAATCTATTTCTCGGCATCTTATTTACAGCCGGCACAATGTTGATATTGAAAGCAAGAGCATCAACAGTTAACAGTGAGCAGTGAACAGTGAACAGCGAACAACTAATAATTGATCATTGATCATTGATAACAGTGAATAGTGAACAACTAATAATTGATCATTGATCATTGATCATTGATAACTGTTCACTGGATTGGAAGCTCCAAAGGAAATTGACCTAAAAGTCCTTTACGATAATCGCTTAAAATATGTCTGGCACTACGTTCGACATCACCTTGATATTTATGTTCGGCTAAGGCGTACAAATACTCTTCTCCCGTGTATGGTGTCGATTCAAGCTTGTAGCGGGACAAAAAAGGATTTTCAGGTAATATTTCGGGAGCAGTTTCTTGCATCTCTCCCACTAAATCCACGAATGCAGCTGCTACTTTTTGATTGTCGTAGGATGCTTGGCCAATATCATCACAAATCGCTAATTTTAAAGCTGCTTCCTGGTTGTCTAACTTCAGAGGGATAATACCAGGAGCATCTAATAACTCTAATTCCTTAGAAATTCGCACCCAGCGCAACGAGCGAGTTACACCAGGGCGAGCTGCACTTTCTACTACACGTTTTCCCAACAAACGATTTATCAAAGCTGATTTTCCCACATTCGGAAAACCAATTACCACAGCACGTATTGGACGAGGTAACATTCCCCGCTCCTTTCGTCGTTGATTCACCGCACTTCCCGCAGATTGCGCTGCCTTACTTACTGCGATCGCCCCTTTTCCTTGTTTAGCATTGGTACAAAAGGGAATTTCATTGTTAATTCTGAAGTAATCCGTCCATAATTCCTTTGCTTGAGATGAAATCATATCTAACCGATTGAGCACCAACAACCGTGCCTTATTTCCTATCCATTCAGGTACTTGGGGGTGGTGAGTTGACAAAGGAATCCGGGCATCTCTTACTTCTAAGACTACATCAACTAACTTGAGTTGTTCTTTTAATTGTCTTTCTGCTTTAGCAATGTGGCCGGGATACCATTGAATTAGATTTAATTTATAGTTTTGAGTGATAGACATTATTTTTGTTAGTTAATTAGGTATACAATGAAATTAAAGTATATAACTTTATAATTCCTAATTCGTTAAATAATATAGGAAATCAACCTTTAAGCTTTGTTACTATAGGACTCATGTAAAATAATTCGATTTCCATCAATATCATAAGCGTAAATTTCCCTACCGTGGTCGGCATTAGTAATTTCGCCGAAAGGAGGATGACCTAAAGATTCTAAGTGATGCATCACGCTTTCTAAATCATCTACTTCCAAACATAAACTCATGCTACTTTTAAAAGATTCGTTAAATTCGGAAAGGTGAGATTGTTTGGGTTTAAAAATACCTAACTTCAAACCTGAAAGCTGAAATTCAGCGTAGATATTAGTCAAATAATTACTAGGTTTTTGACCAAGAAATTTGATGTAAAAGTCAACTAATTTTTCCAAATTAACGGTAGCGATAGTGACAAATGTATCTGTAAATTGAAAAGACATATCAGTATTGGTCTGTATATTAAAGGTCAAACAATTTTGGATTTTGGATTTACGTTAGCGTCAGCGTGTCCGTGCTTGACATCCGCAGGATTGTCCCCATAAATAAATTTAGGGGCTTGGGGGATTTTGGATTTACGTTAGCGCTCACGCTCAGCGTGTCCGTGCTTGACATAAATAGATTGTTTCCATAGTTGAAATAGTAGGTCCCTCAACCATTCATAATCCAAAATCTAAAATCTAAAATCTCAAATTATTTCGGTCAAAGTAGACCATGTATAAAGCGAGTAAAGGTTACAGTTAGAAAACCAAAATAATTTCACATCATAATTGAAAAGCACACAATTTTACAAATGATTTACAGATGTTTTTGGTTGATGTTGAATATCTTTCTCTGGATCTCCTAACTCACGCGTATTTGCAGCAAATTCTAATAATATTCCATCAGGATCGAAGAAATAAAATGACGAAATAAAAGTACTTTCATCGGGTTCTGGAACATAACCAGCAGGAACATCTGCATGATGTAAAATTGGTGTTGTTTGAATGCCTTTACTAATAAGTTTTTCTCTATACTCTGCAACTTTTTCCAAAGGAACTTTGAAGGCTAAATGGTTTAACGAACCGTGAGCTGTGGCTATATTACCTGTTTGTAAAGCTTCTGGATTTACCGAAGCTATCCCTGGTGCTGCTGCTGGTGCTTGAGGAAACCAGAAAAAAGCCAAAGCATCACCGTTACCGATATCAAAAAAGAAATGCTGTCCACCGTCTGGAAGGGCAATAGTTTTAATTAATCTCAATCCCAGGGTATTAGTATAAAAATCTACTGTACGTGCCATATCTTTGCATACTAAGGCTATATGATTGATTCCTTGAACTTGAAAGTCTTTCATAATAAATATCTTTTGGATAGCTCAGATTTTAAACGGTACACTACGGATTAAGGCATTAGTTTTATCAAAATCCGATTAGTTATTAATATCTTTAGATATACCATATTTGTCATATTGTATATTATCGCAAAAATTTTAAGCGATTAAGACGATCAATTTTTAAGTACTTCTGAGAAGTTTAATAATCAGCAAATTCAGTAACGATTGAAAGCCGAGAAAAAAGTGCTAAGCGTTTGAATTTATGATTGTTTGTATTACTCCTGTTCCCCCCTTGAAGACAGGGTAAACGCACCCTACTCCCTCAATTCCTGATGGGAGTAAGTAATTACTTGCAGCTTCTGTAAATAAGTTACTCCGGATACATAAGTATTTATGCTCAGGTAATCGGATTTTGGCGATAAGCCCTTTGGGCATGTGCTTCGCGCGCGATCGCAAAAATAAAAAAATAGTTATTGTCAAACTTTCGATATACATTCGTTAGACTTACCATAGCTACCATCAAAGACGGAAGGCAACAAGGAAAATATCATGACTAGCATCACGTCTGTACCCGATTTTATCGAATCTTTGTTAGGTAACGAAGCAAAAGACTTACTTACCTACAAAGCGAAAGTTTCTCAAGAAATGCTACATCTACCGGGAAGCGATTTTGTAGATCGAGTTTGGATACCAAGCGATAGAAATCCCCAAGTCTTGCGCAATCTCCAAGCACTGTACTCTACAGGAAGACTAGCCAATACCGGTTATCTTTCAATTTTACCCGTAGACCAAGGCATCGAACACTCAGCAGGTGCTTCCTTTGCTCCAAACCCAATGTATTTCGACCCCGAAAATATTGTAAAACTAGCGATAGAAGGTGGCTGTAACGCTGTCGCTTCAACCTTGGGAGTCTTGGGAATCGTTTCCCGTAAATATGCTCATAAAATTCCTTTTATTGTTAAAATTAATCACAATGAATTAATGAGCGTTCCTAATAACTATGACCAAGTTATGTTCAGCGATGTAGAACAAGCTTGGAATTTGGGTGCAGCTGCTGTAGGTGCAACAATCTACTTTGGTTCGGATAATTCTACCAGACAAATTCAAGAAGTTAGCAAAGCTTTCAAACGCGCCCACGAATTGGGAATGGTAACTATCTTGTGGTGTTATCTACGTAACAATGCTTTCAAGCAAGATAAAGATTATCATCTCTCCGCCGATTTATCATCCCAAGCGAATCATTTGGGTGTGACAATCGAAGCCGATATTATTAAACAAAAAATGCCTGAAAATAATAACGGATATGGTGCAGTTGCTAAAGCAATCGGTCAAAGTTACGGGAAGACTCACGATAAAGTTTATACCGAATTAACTACAGATCACCCCATCGATTTAACTCGCTATCAAGTACTTAATTGCTACAGCGGGCGTGCTGGGTTAATTAATTCTGGTGGTGCATCTGGTGAAAACGACTTCGCCGCAGCTGTACGTACTGCCATCATTAACAAACGCGCTGGCGGTACTGGGTTAATTTCTGGGCGTAAAGCATTTCAGCGTCCTTTTGAAGATGGTATCAAACTATTTCATGCAATTCAGGATGTTTATCTGTCTAAAGATGTAACTATTGCTTAAATTGCTTATATAAAAAGCCCCCCTTTTTTAGGGGGGTTGTAATTTTGGTTTTGAAACAAAATTCTTCTATTATTCAAGGTTGGAGTTGATAAGCATCGCTTATATTATCTAGTGTTGTTGACTACTGGTATAATTGATGGAATTTCAACCAGCTATCAATGACTCAATTCATAGCTTTACTAATTTCTTTAGCTATTGAAGTACCGATTATTTTATTGCTAACTCATGTGACAAAAAGATTTTCTGATTTTGTCGAACTTGTAGCCATGTTTGCTCTGGCTTGCGGTGCAACCCTTTTAACTCATCCTCCAGCATGGATAAGTAATAAAATAATGATTCCTTACTTATTATTCCCTGTCAGGATAATATTAATTGAAACTTTTATTATATTGATTGAGGGTTTTTTATATTCGGAGGTATTGGATTTAGGCTGGAGAAAAGGATTGTTTTTTTCATTAGTTGCTAATATAGCTTCGTTTTCTATTGGAATAATTATTCATCATTTTCTGTAATTGTGATTTTATCCACTGTCGGAGTTGCTGCTAAAAGTAAAA
>JBCBQE010000574.1:0-4783 GCA_039820385.1 Cyanobacteria bacterium J06635_10 | reverse complement strand
ATGCAATAGGAATAAGGGTTTGAGGGTAGTTTACCCAAGCTGTAATATAGCTTGGTTTATTTGTGCCGACTTACTTACTGGCATATTTTCTTGTAGGGGCACGTGACACTCACTAATTTTTAACCCAATAATAAGACAATCACTGTACGGCACCAACCAGGGTTTTATGACAATTGCATAAGTCTGAAATTGATTTCAAGGCTCAAAACCTAGCTGCATGAGACGATTACAAGTTATTACCTAAATACTGCATATATTCCATCCCTATTTCCTAAGATCAAGAATTCTTCATACAATGCACCTGGCTATTGACATCACTTATGGTGAAAACTACCATAAATACAAATAGCTTTTGTCAAGGTACTTTTGAATGACAGCTTTGTTTGAGAGTAAGCATAGGTCAATATCCGAGCAATTGAATTTCTCCAGTAACGATTACAGCTTACTGACGGATCTTTATCAGTTGACGATGGCGGCTTGCTATGCGGGTGAAGATGTAGCTCAAAAAATAGCAAGCTTTGAGTTATTTACAAGAAAACTCCCGGAAGGATTTGGTTATTTGATTGCAATGGGATTGGAACAGGCGTTAGAGTATTTGGAGAAATTCAGCTTTAGTCCTGCTCAAATTGCAGCTTTGCAGTCAACGGAGATTTTTGCATCAGCTCCTGCTCAATTTTGGAATTTACTGGAGTCGGGAGGGTTTACAGGAGATGTATGGGCTGTTCCTGAAGGAACCGCGATATTTCCTTTTGAGCCGTTATTGCGCGTGGAAGCTCCATTATGGCAAGCCCAATTGGTAGAAACTTATTTGCTCAATACCTTAAATTATCAGACATTGATTGCAACACGAGCGGCTAGATTGCGCGATATTGCTGGGGAAAGAACAACACTTCTAGAATTTGGTACGAGACGAGCATTCAGCCCTCAAGCATCCCTATGGGCAGCACGAGCGGCATTAGCAGCTGGTATAAATGGGACATCAAATGTCTTAGCGGCGTTACAACTTGGCGAAAAACCCAGTGGTACTATGGCTCACGCTTTAGTTATGGCGCTTTGTGCATTAGAAGGTAGTGAAGAGCAAGCTTTTACGGCATTTCATCAATATTTTCCAGGGGCACCATTATTAATCGATACATATGATACAATAGCCGCTGCTCGTAAATTAGCCAATAAGGTAGAAGCGGGGGAGATAAATTTAACTGGAGTTAGATTAGATTCTGGAGATTTGGTAGCATTATCGAAACAAGTTAGAGAAATGTTGCCAGACGTATCAATTTTTGCGAGTGGAGATATAGATGAATGGGAAATTGCCAGACTCAAAGAAAATAATGCTCAAATTGATGGTTATGGAGTAGGAACGCGATTGGTAACAGGTAAGCCGGTAAATGGAGTTTATAAACTTGTGGATATTGATGGTATTCCGGTGATGAAACAGTCTCGTGGGAAGGTAAGTTATCCAGGAAGAAAGCAGATTTTTCGCGAGTTTGTAGAAGGTAAATTGAAAGCTGATACTTTGGGGTTAGTTTCGGAAAATTATCCAGAAAAACAGCCTTTATTAAAGTTATTTATGAAAGATGGTAGACGTTTAGAATCACCTTGTAATATAAAAGTAATAAGAGAGAGAACCGCAACCTCTGTAGCTAGTTTACCTCCTCATATTAGAAACCTAGAACCGACCACATCAATGTCAGTAGAGATTTCTAGTTCTTTACAAGAATTGACCCAAAAAACTAAGAAAATCAGTTAACAATGATCAACGATCAATTATCAATGATCAACTAACAATTAGCAATTAACAATTATCGATTATCAACCAACAACTAATAACTAATAATGAAAATAGCATTGTTTGGTACAAGTGCAGATCCACCAACGGCTGGACATCAAGGAGTTTTAGTGTGGTTGTCGCATCACTACGATTATGTGGCAGTTTGGGCGGCGAATAATCCTTTCAAATCTCATCAAACATCTTTAGAAAATCGTGTGGAAATGCTGCGATTGCTAATTGCGGATATTACGATCCCAAGGCAAAATGTGAATTTGGAACAGGAATTAAGCCATTTAAGAACTGTTAATACAGTAGAAAAAGCTAAACAACGCTGGGGTAATGATACTGAATTTTTTGTAGTAATTGGTTCCGATTTACTCAGTCAATTACAGCGTTGGTATCGAGTTGAAGATTTATTACAGTCAGCATCAGTTTTAGTCGTACCGAGACCCGGATATGCAATAGATAAAAATAGTTTATCAAACATACGTAAATTAGGAGGGACAATCAGCGTTGCAAATATTACTGGTTTAGATGTTTCTTCAACAAAATATCGCGAACATGGCGATCCAAGCGCCTTAACTCCTTCTGTAGCTGCTTATATTAATCAAAAGCATTTATACGAATGCCAGGACTCAACCGAAACAAAACTTTACCAACCTTAAATCAACAATCCTTAGCTGATTTCAAAGTTGGTGTTGACAACGTAATTTTTTCCGTTGATATCGCTCAAAATAGGCTGCTAGTTTTATTAGTAATGCGCCCTTCCGAACCATTTGCAAATTATTGGGGCCTACCCGGTACTTTAGTTCGTAAAGGCGAGTCTTTAGAAGATGCAGCTTATCGAATTATGGCAGAAAAAATTTGTGTAGAAAACCTTTATTTAGAGCAATTGTATACTTTTGGCGGTCCTGAACGCGATCCAAGGGAAGCAAAGAATAGTTATGGTGTGCGTTATTTATCGGTAAGTTATTTTGCATTGGTGCGATTTGAAGAAGCAAAATTAATTACTGATAGTGTTATTGATGTAGCTTGGTATCCGGTGAAGGAAGTACCTCAATTAGCTTTCGATCATCATGAAATTCTCTCCTACGGACATAGGCGTTTGAGAAATAAATTAGAGTATTCCCCTGTCGCTTTTGATGTGTTACCAGATAAGTTTACTTTGAATGATTTATATCAGTTTTACACCACTATTTTAGGGGATAATTTCTCTGATTATTCTAATTTTCGCGCCCGTTTACTTAAGTTAGGTTTTTTATCCGATACCGGAATAAAAGTGTCGCGGGGTGCTGGTCGTCCTGCAAGTTTATATCAGTTTGATGCTGAGGCTTTTGCCCCTTTTAAAGATAAACCTTTGGTTTTTATTTAATTATTATATAGGAAATAGGAAATAGGTCATGGGGTATGAAAATTAGTCAGAATAAATAATTGGTAATAAGTCAGGAGTAACTCGTTGCGAGTCATAGCATTTTAGCTTTTACTGACCTTCGAGTATATAATAAGTAATTAGCTGGACTTCATATAATGGGGTATTTCAATTAATCATGAATATTGATTACTAATAACTAACAACTAATAACTAATAACTAATAACTAATAATATGAAAATTGCAATTGCTCAAATTAATCCCATTATTGGCGATTTACCTGGTAATGCGAAAAAAATTTTAGAAGCTGCAAATAAAGCCGCAATAGATGGGGTTGATTTATTATTAACTCCTGAACTTTCTTTGTGCGGCTATCCTCCACGGGATTTATTATTAAATCCTGCTTTTGTTGAGGCGATGAATATCACTCTAAAACAATTAGCTAAAGATTTACCTCCCACTTTAACGGTATTAGTTGGGACAGTTGAAGTAAATTCAAAAGCACATATTCTTGGTGGAAAACCTCTATATAACTGCATTGCATTATTGCGCGATAAACAAGTAAAGCAAATTTTTCATAAGCGATTATTACCTACTTACGATGTATTTGACGAACATCGCTATTTTGAACCGGGATCGCAAGCAAATTATTTCACTCTTGATGATGTTAAAATCGGCGTGACAATTTGTGAAGATTTATGGAATGATGAAGAATTTTTTGGTAGACGTAGTTATTCTATAAATCCAATTGCCGATTTATCAAGCTTGGGTGTACAGTTAGTTGTTAACTTATCTGCTTCGCCTTATACACAGGGCAAACAACAGTTTCGTGAAGAAATGTTACAACATACAGCGGTACGCTTTGATAAGCCGATTATTTATGTTAATCAGGTAGGCGGTAATGACGATTTAATTTTTGATGGTAGAAGTTTTGCTTTAAATAGAAGTGGTAAGGGAATCTGCCGTGGTTGTGGTTTTGATACAGATTTATTACAACTAGAATTTAATAAAGAACAACAGGATTTAAATGCTAGTTCTATTGCTTCCGATTATGAATGTGAAGATGAAGAAATTTGGCAAGCTTTAGTATTGGGAGTACGAGATTATGTTCGTAAATGTCGTTTTTCTAAAGTCATCTTGGGTTTAAGTGGCGGTATTGATTCATCAATTGTCGCTGCGATCGCCACTGCTGCTTTAGGTAAAGAAAATGTCCTCGGTGTATTAATGCCTTCTCCTTATAGTTCAGAATCTTCAATCAAAGATGCTGATGATTTAGCTTTAAATTTAGGTATAAAGACTACAAAACTGGCAATAGGGGAATTAATGCAGTCCTATGATAGTACCTTTGCTGAATTATTTGCAAATACTGAATTTGGATTGGCAGAAGAGAATATCCAATCTCGGATTCGCGGCAACTTATTGATGGCACTTTCTAACAAGTTTGGTTATCTTTTACTATCTACCGGCAACAAGTCAGAAATGGCGGTTGGTTACTGTACTCTATACGGTGATATGAATGGCGGTTTAGCTGTGATTGCTGATGTGCCTAAAACTCGAGTTTACTCCATTTGTCGTTGGTTAAATCGAAATGACGAAGTTATTCCCCATAATGTGTTAACAAAAGCACCAAGTGCTGAACTTAAAC
>JBCBQE010000573.1:0-4789 GCA_039820385.1 Cyanobacteria bacterium J06635_10 | reverse complement strand
GTGCTGACGATAGCTCGCAATGGATCTTTTAGATTGCTACCAGCTTACTTTAGAGTAAAGTAAATGACTGATTATAATATGTTTACAGCTCCACAGCTGAACCTATTTAATCATAAAGACTTAACTTCCAATTTAAAGTTCATAATTTACACCTTTATCGACAACTGGGAATGGGTTATGAAAGTTAGGAGTTAGGAGTTAGGAGTTAGGAGTTAGGAATTATCTATCTCCCCCTTACGGGTTGCGCCAACAGCGAGTGGGGGAAACCCCCAAGACCGCGCTGGCTTACCATCTCCTTATCCTTTGTCTCCCTTTATCTTCTAACTAAACTGGTCTTTCTTCAATCACTTTGTCAATCAAACCATATTCTTTCGCTTCTTCAGCGGACATGAAAAAGTCACGATCCATGTCTTTTTCAATTTTTTCTAACTCCCTACCAGTGTTCGCTGCATAAATACCATTCAACTGGTGACGAATCCGTATAATTTCCTTTGCTTCGATTTGGATGTCGGTTGCTTGCCCTCTGGTACCCCCGGAAGGTTGGTGAATCATAATTCTCGAATGAGGTAACGCCAATCGCTTACCTTTAGTTCCACCAGCAAGCAGGAACGAACCCATGGAAGCTGCTAAACCAAGACATATTGTTACCACGTCAGACTTGATGTGCTGCATGGTATCGTAAATTGCTAAACCAGATGTTACAACACCACCAGGTGAATTTATATAAAGAAAAATGTCTTTTCCTGGGTCTTCGGAATCAAGGTACAACATAATAGCGATGATTTCATTCGCAATCTGGTCGTTTACCTCTTCACCTAGAAAAATGATGCGATCGCGGGCGAGGCGAGTATAAATATTAACCCACTGAGTAAACTGTTCCCCTGGCATCTTATAAGGAACGCTAGGATAGCCTATTGGCATATTTTCGACTCCGTTTGTAATTAATTGGGGATGATAATAACAATTTAGAAGTTATACAAAAGTCAGAATCACCCGCTCTCCTTAGACTCTAAATTATTACAGTAATAAACTGCTCTTGGATGAACCTACAATAATAAATTTCATCCCTATGGTTATTCTTAACTAAACTTCTCTATAGAACTCCAGCTGGTGCGGCAGATTCTTGAGCTAGTTGGGATTTACTTTCAAAAACTCGGTCAATTAAACCGTATTCTACAGCTTGTTCTGGTGTCATGTAGAACAAACGATCCATATC
Source organism: Cyanobacteria bacterium J06635_10 (assembly GCA_039820385.1). GTDB lineage: Bacteria > Cyanobacteriota > Cyanobacteriia > Cyanobacteriales > Nostocaceae > Rivularia. Next base: position 3,573 of record JBCBQE010000573.1, on the reverse strand, counting down.
TTTTTTAACTTTTTCTTTATCTTGTCCGGTGTTGCGACTAAAGATATTAACCATTGCTTCTTTATTGACAAATACCTCTTTCGCCATAATTTGAATATCGGTTGCTTGTCCTCTAGTACCGCTAATAGGCTGCTTTAAAACAATAGAAGCATGAGGTAAAGCCGCTCTACAACCTTTAGTTCCAGCACTGAGTAACATTGCAGCCATACCCATCGCTTGACCAATACAAATAGTATGGATGGGAGGTTTGATATACTTCATTGTATCGAATATGGCAAAAGCTTCAGTTTCAAAAGCAATGGGTTGATCGCCGTAACTGGTACCAATAGAATTAATATAAATTTTAATTGGCTTCTCTGGGTCATCGGATTGCAAATAAAGCAGCTCGGCAATAATTAATTTTGTGACTTCCGGCACCAGTGGCGCTCCCAGATAGACGATACGTTCCTTCAACATTAGCGAAGGTAAATCTGGTGGTGGCGTGCGATAAAAATTGTCGCCCGTGTAAGGCGCTTGCATAGCCTTGATAGGGGAGTTTTCCATTTTTCAACCGTTGCCTGAATTAACGCTATTAACTGTAGTACATACTAACGCAACCGATAACGACTATAAAGGTACGGATTTCTCCCTTTTTACAATTTGTATTTGGGAATGCATAAATAATAAGTTAGGAGTTAGGAGTTAGGAGTTAGGAGTTCATTGATCATTGATCATTGATAATTGTTCATTTAGAGCCATTCAGCAAATCCTAATTTGGTTCTCAGGAATAATTCATCTGAGTATTATTTGATTGTTACTACTGAGATATTTATAAACAAAGTAGTAAAAATGACACAGCAACAAGTAAAAGTCACCATTCAAAATCTCGCACCAGAACAAGGAACCTTTCTTACTCCTTTTTGGGTTGGTTTTCACAATGGCAATTTCGATACATATGACCGTGGTAGACCAGCATCCCCAGGTTTGGAAAGTCTCGCGGAAGATGGTAGTACTGCTTTAATTTCTCAAGAGTTTGTTCTCAGTGGAGATGGTACAGTTGATGGTACAATAGCTGGTCCTGAAGGAATTGCGGCTGGACCAATTGACCCTGGTGAAATTACTACTGCGACTTTTACTCTAGATAGCGAAGATATCAATAGTCAGTTTTTCTCTTATGCTTCAATGGTTCTGCCTTCCAATGATGCCTTTGTTGCCAATGGAAATCCTGAAGCGATTCGGATTTTTGATGAGGAAGGAAATTTTATTGGAGCAGATTTTATTATTGCAGGTAACCAGGTACTAGACGCTGGTACAGAAGTCAATGATGAAGCGGAGAATAGCACCGCTTTTTTTGGTCAAAGTGCTGCCAATACCGGAATTGACCAAAACGGAGTAGTACAAATACACCCAGGCTTTGTTCAAGGTGGAAGAATTTTGAGCGAAGATGGGAATTCTCCTGGGGCTGTTGCACCTTTTACTAATGCCGATTTTACTGCTAACGATTATCAGGTTGCTCGTATTACCATCTCTACCGAAGACTTGCCCCTGCCAATTGCCTCGCCAGTCAGAATTACTTCTAATTTAGACGGTGCTCAAGAAGTGGGTGCTGGCGATCGCGATGCTCAAGGAACTTCTATTTTAACCCTTAATGACACCGGAGATAGTCTTGAATATAGCTTGACTGTTTCTGGCTTAGATTTTGGAGCGAATGGTTTAGTTGCAGGTGGAGCGCAAACTCCTGACGATACCAGTGATGATGTTACCAGACTTCACATTCACAACGGACCAAGAGGAGAAAATGCACCAGTAGTCTTTAGTTTATTTGATACCGTTGCTCCCCAACTTGGCAATCAACTAAATATTCAAGGCAATCAAGATGAAGACTTGAATGTCACTCTCAATGATAACGGTTCAGTCACTTTGACGGGTATTTGGGAGGAAACAGATGCGGCTTCTACTGATTTAAGTCAATTTGTCGCTGAAATTCGCGAAACCCAAGAAAGTGAAGATTTAGATTTTTACTTTAACGTTCATACTGAAGAATTTCCTGGTGGTGCAATTCGCGGTCAATTAGTTGTTGCAGATGAAGATAATAATACACCTCCACCACCAGATTTAGTTGAAGTTACTGTAACTGTTGAAAGTTTAGCTCCTGATAATGGTACCTTATTGACACCATTATGGGTTGGTTTTCATGATGGAACTTTTGATACTTATGACCGCAATCGACCTGCTTCTGCTGGTTTGGAAAGCATAGCAGAAGATGGAAATGCTAGTCTTCTTTCCCGCGAGTTTATTAGTAGTGGTGCTGGTTTAGTAGATGGGACGATCGCAGCTCCAGGAGGAGCAACACCAGGTCCAATTGATACAGGAGAAACCACTAGTTTTACCTTTACTTTAGACCGTTCTTTAGCAAGTAGCCGTTTCTTTAATTATGCGGCAATGATTCTTCCTTCTAACGATGCTTTTATTGCCAATGGGAATCCTGAAGCACACAAAATTTTTGATGAAAATGGTAATTTCTTGGGTGCAGATTTTGTTGTTAGAGGAAACCAAGTTTTAGATGCGGGAACCGAAGTCAATGACGAAGCCGAAAACAGCACCGCCTTTTTTGGTCAAAGTACGCCAAATACTGGAACTGATGAAAATGGTGTAGTCACGCTCCATCCGGGTTTTGAAGATGGCGGCAGAATTTTAAGCGCACCCCAGTTTTCCAATGCAGATTTTACTGCTGATGGTTATGAAATTGCACGAATTACCGTTACAACTAATGATTTACCACAAGTTCCTTTAGGTGCTGGTTTTCAAGATAATGGTGAAGGAGAGCCATTGCTTGATTTTACGTCAATAGGTAATCAACAGGTAACAGCTAACCTATTAGAAGTTACTAGCAACGCTGCTTTTAATAATCTAGTTGGTTTTTATACCATTGAAGATACTCAAGGAACAGTTCTCGATGAATTTGGTAACGCCTTAAATCCTGGCGATGAAGGATATGCGACAGCTGCTGTAACAGGAAGAGTCTTTGAATTAGATCGCAACAGTACCGATGCTCTACAGTTTACAGGAGGAGAATTATTAGCTCCCTTTATCATTGCTAATGGAACAGCAGAAGAATTTCTCAATCAAAACCCCAATAACCAAGAAGGAGGAGATCCACTTGCTTACTTCTCTTTCCTAGGAGCAAATCCTGATGGAGTAGAGCATATTCGTTTGCTAGATAACAATACCTTTGGTTTTGAAGATTTATTTGGTGGTGGGGACAACGATTTCGACGATTTATTATTTCAAGTTGATTTTGAAGTTGTTTAGTTAGAGAAATTTCCAAAATTTGGCTACAGCGGTTTTCGTTCAAAACCGCTCCCCGAGATCGAACCTTAAAAAATTATAATCCTTCAAGATTGGAGAAGCTCTTACCGCTTCAGAGAAAGAATAGCGGATTTCGTACCACAGAAAGTACAAAATCCGCTATTTTTTGATGAAAATGTCAAATTACGTACATATATATATATATGGTTTCGTGATGTTTAGTTGTTTTTTTAAATTGAATTTTCCGTGTGCAAGATTTCTTTACAAAAAGACGCAAAACCATAT
>JBCBQE010000572.1:0-4790 GCA_039820385.1 Cyanobacteria bacterium J06635_10 | reverse complement strand
GTAGCCTTGGCAGTGCTGATGGAATCAGGGAACCGAATTGATTTATGGGCAGAGAAAATTCGCTCTTCATTAGATGATTTTCGCATGCGCCTTCCTAGGGGAGTCAAATTAGAAGTTATTTTTGACCAAAGTAGTTACGTAGAAACACGTTTAGATAATCTGATATCTAATTTACTATTTAGTGCTTTCCTTGTAGTTGCCGTAACTTTTGTGGGGATGGGTTGGCGCTCTTCTCTGATTGTTGGTGCTGCATTACCGTTAACGGTATTTGCAGTATTTGGTGAATTACAAATTTTTAATATTCCCATTCATCAGATGTCAGTTTCGGGGTTAATTATTGCCTTGGGATTGTTGATTGACAACGCAATTGTAGTTGTAGATGAAATTCAGGTTGAACTGAAACATGGATTAAAACCAAAAGATGCTGTCGTGAAAACTGTGGAATATTTGACAGTTCCTCTGCTGACATCAAGTTTAACTACAATACTTACCTTCCTGCCAATAGGCTTGTTGCCGGGAGGAGCCGGAGAATTTGTTGGTACCATCGCTTGGGGGGTAATTATGTCCCTGGTATCTTCTTTAGTAATATCTTTAACAGTAATTGCAGCACTTTCTGGGCGTTTTCTCGGGAAAACTACAGTTGGGAATAAAAATTCTTATCCGCAGCGCAAATCGCGTAAGTCTGCGTTCTCAAAACTTCTATCAATAGTGACAAATCCTCATGCTTGGTGGAATGCAGGTTTTTCTTCACCTATTTTAGGTCGGATTTATCGCCAGACTTTAAATTGGGCTACAGCAAAACCCTTAATTGCTGTTATCTTATCAATGATATTACCCGTAATGGGTTTTATGAATGTCGGTTCCCTACCAACACAATTTTTCCCTTCCCTCGATCGCGATCAATTCCAGATTGAAGTAGAGTTTCCCGCTCAAACTTCTATTGCTCAAAGTCGTTCTGATGTACTATTGGCTCGTGAATTAATTCGCGAACATTCCCAGGTTGAGGAAGTTCATTGGTTTGTTGGCGAAAGTGCCCCTAAGTTTTACTATAACTTTACCGGTGGCATACAAAATGCTGCTTACTATGCCCAAGCAATGGTACAGCTAAATACAGATAAAGGGGTTACACAACTAATTCGGACTTTACAAGATGAGTTAGATGCAGCATTTCCTAGCGCTAGAGTATTAGTAAAACAATTAGAGCAAGGGCCACCATTTGAAGCTCCCGTAGAAATGCGGATTTTTGGTCCTGATATCCAACAATTAAGAACATTAGGCGCTCAAGTTAGGGGAATTTTAACGCAGATACCCAAGGTAACTCATGTAAGGGATGATTTGACAGAAACTTTACCCAAGTTGGGATTAGAAGTAGATGAAGAGCAAGCACGGTTAGTAGGACTTGATAATACAACTATTGCGCAACAGTTACAAAATTATTTAGAAGGTGCCGTTGGCGGTTCGATTTTAGAAGCCACAGAAAATTTACCTGTAAGAGTAAGGATTGCCAATTCTAACCGAGGAGACTTATCTCAAATTGCTTCTCTTAACTTACAACCAAATCAACAAGGTAATGGTTCCGAACAAAATCTGCGCCCTTTATCTGCGTTAGGAAACTTTAATCTTGTTCCTCAATTAGCTAAAATATCTAGACGTGACGAACAAAGAGTTAACACCGTTCAAGCTTTTATTTCCGCAGGAGTTTTACCGTCAGTAGTTTTGGGAGAATTGCAACAACGTCTAGAAGCAGAAAAATTTGCATCTCAACTTCCCCCAGGATATAGATATGAATTTGGCGGCGAGCAAGCTGAAAGCGGCGAAGCTACGGGGAATCTCATGTCAAGTGTAGGATTGCTGGGGCTAATTATGGTAATTACATTAGTATTATCCCTGGGTTCCTTTAGACTTGCTGGTATTGTCTTTGCTGTTGGGGTTGGATCTGTTGGTTTAGCTTTATTTGCTTTATGGGCTTTTGGTTCCGTATTTGGATTTATGGCAATCGTCGGCACAATGGGTTTAATTGGTATTGCCATCAACGGTGCAATTATTATTTTGTCAGCCTTTAATGAAGATGAAGGAGCTAAGCAGGGTGATGTGAAAGCAGTGCGGGAAGTTGTAGTAAAAGCAACTCGTCACGTTTTAACTACAACTATTACGACAATGGTTGGTTTTATTCCTCTAATTACCGACGGTGGTAGTTTCTGGCTGCCTTTGGCAATTGCGATCGCGGGTGGTATTGGTGGCTCTCCGCTGCTGGCACTTTATTTTACCCCTGCTGCATATTTATTGGTGAAAAAGCGTAAGAAAAATCCTCGTAAGCCACGACGAGAGCAAGTTCAACCGGTAGTTTCGTGATTTTTCGCGGTATTTCACCTCAAAAGACTTTTCTGATTAATTGGGGAAGCGCTCAAGTACAATAATTTTTGGGCGTTGCCTACTCAGTTTATGAATCAAGATTTTGAGACGTTGCACTGTGCACACCGTCTCTACAGGGGCTTGGGTTATCCAGTAGGCGTTGCTGCAATTTTACTATGAATTGCATTTATTACATTTTGTCAAAAACATGAAACCTGTGTAGAGACGTAACACTGTTACGTCTCCTGCAATGTGAAATCATAATTTCATATTACGATTGTGCAACGCCATCCAGTAAATCAAATTCATACTTTAAATCAGCAACGCCAATTTTTGAATAAATAATTCTTTTTCTTTAAACAGGCTCTACCATGCTCTCACACAAGCCCCGACCTTCGTTAATTAATTTTCTTAGTATTACAGTTGTTGTATTAGGGCTGTCTTTTGTTACAGAAAAATTAGCAATAGCTTCGGAATTGGGTTATCTGGGGCCCATTGGTACCTACTCCGAGCAGGCAACTAGAGTTTATCAGTCTACAGTACCCGGTTTTGAGCAAGCTGTTCCCTATAAAACCATCACCGCTGTCACAACTGCGATCGAGAATGGTAAGATTACACGCGGAGTGATTCCAATAGAAAATTCAGATAGTGGTTTTGTGGATGAAACCTACCGTCTCATCTTTGAAAAACTCGATCCGGGCTGGCGCGCCATCGATGAGGTAACAATCCCAATTAACTCCAGTCTGCTTGTAAAACCTGGTACGCAAGCAAGCAACATTAAAAAGATTATCTCCCACCCCAATGCCTTACGGGGAGTAGCAACCTATTTACGGCAAAATTTTCCTGACACACCGCTAATTGAGATCAGCTCCACCGCAGCGGCTGCGAAAGAAGTCTCTCGGGGTGATGGCACCACTGCTGCGGTAGCCTCACCTAATGCTGCCAAAGTTTATGGACTCCAATCCTTTGCTACTAATATCCAAGATAACGACTACAAGACAAATTTTTGGGTAATTGTACGGTCAAACCTTGCTTCTTTCAACCCCGACTCGAACCATTTGATTATTTCACTCGAAGCACCTTCAGGTTCACAAATCTTTTCGGACACGATCGCAAAACTACAAGATATTGGCTTTAATCTCGTGAATGTGAACTCAATACCGCTTGGTGAGAGTATTTATAGCTATCGCTATCTAATTCGGCTGGAATCAAAATCAAAGATTCCAAATGCTCTCGAAGGAGTTAGTAAATTACTCAAAGCAGTTGAAAGTTCTGATGGTAAGGTGCTTCTGCTCGGCGCTTATAAACGTTAATATAGCAAATTTCAGTTGAAGAGTCTTAAAGCCTCTCCCCTCCAGAGGGGAGAGGTTTGGAGAGGGGTTATAACTGTACTGCACTCAACTCAAAACCGCTATATGTCCTCCAATTTATCGTATTGGGTTCACCAGTGGATAAATTGCCTTAGCAAGTAAATCAATAAAAAGCTCTTTATCATGACTGGGATAAATTCCATTTAAATCAGCTAATGATTTTCTTAATCCATCTTGTATTTGTTTAAATGCGATCGAATCAGAACCCCTTATAAGTACAAAACTATCAAGAATAGCTTCATCTAGTTGGTCAATGCGTTCTCTAATTTGGTTAAGTGATAATTTAGCGTTTATTATCTCTTGTTTTTCCCATAAATCAAACCAATACTGTTGGATTTGACGGGAAACATCCATAACGATTTGAGAGTAAAGTTGCATTTCCCTCACAGGAAGTTGCTTTTTCTTGGCAATAGTAGCAACACGCTTCAATACTTCTAGCTCCCGTAATCCATCGTAAATAGGCTTGTTTTTGGGATACTTATTAGCCGCAACTTCTTTCATCAAGTTTTCTCGCTCATAGAGCAAGCACCATAGTTGCGAGGCTTGAGTAGATTGTTGTACTTTACAGTTTTTTACAGGATTATCCTTGTTCGCCACAGTTGCTTTTTGGTAATCTATGGGTACGCTTATTACTTGGGGATTGATAATAAAAGCTACCAATAAAAGCACCGTAATCATCGTTATAAGCAAATATTTTCTCATTTTTCGTTTAAACTGGGGATTTCTTGATAGTTGCTTAAATCCTTGATGTCTAAGTCACCTTATTGTTGCATAAGTCCTGACTGGGATTTTTTAATCGGTAATTTTCTTACCGGGATAAGAGTAATATCATGTCCGTTTAAATGACATTCCGAAGCGACAACCCCGCGAAGTAATATCAAAAGCTTGCGGTTGCTATCTCCCTTCGGGAGACGCTCCGCGAACGTTTCACTCGCAACGACATATTATGAGTGATTTGCTGGATATCATATAACCAGGACTTACGCAAGTGTCACAAAACTCGCGTGGTGCGTGACACTACAACCCTTATTATTACGTTCAAATTTTAATTAAATGTCACAGCACCCT
>JBCBQE010000571.1:0-4810 GCA_039820385.1 Cyanobacteria bacterium J06635_10 | reverse complement strand
TGTTTGGAATATCTATGGGGATTTAAACCCCAACCCAATTCTTTCACCTTTGAGGGGTAGGGAATTAAACCCATATGTTTAAGTTAAACACTTGTAATAACAAGGGCAGGGAGGAAGGGGGAAAGAGGATTTTTAGTTTTTGCATAGATTATGGAATAATAATTAATTATCCGGACTTGATATCAAATCATGACGAGAAAAATCTGGTGTTATCCAAAACTTCCCGCCTACTTTATTTCCGTTGCGTTAGTATAAAAGCATAATGCATCAAAGCTCAAAAAAATGGTTAATCACAAGTAAGGTTAACAGCCTACTAGCTATTGTTAAAAATTAAAAATTCATCATTCATAATAAAAAATTACCCATTTACAATTACATAATAATTAATGAACCAAGCTTAATATAAAAATGGTTGGAATTGTTATTGTTTCCCACAGCAAGCAGTTAGCACTCGGAGTCAAAGAGCTTGCCGAACAAATGGCTCAAGCACAAGTTACTATAGCTATTGCTGCTGGAATTGACGATCCCGAAAACCCCATTGGTACCGATACCATGCAGGTAATGTCGGCAATTGAATCAGTTTACAACGATTCTGGCGTGCTGGTATTGATGGATTTGGGAAGCGCTTTAATGAGTGCGGAAATGGCGTTAGAGTTTCTTTCTCCGGAACAACGAGATAATATATATTTGTGTGAAGCTCCACTAGTAGAAGGTGCGATCGCAGCAACTGTTACGGCTGCATCTGGTGCTGATATTCAACAAGTTATAGCACAAGCGAAGGAAGCTCTCGCAGCTAAAGCCAGTCAGTTGGGTGTTGGGTTAATGGGTACAATTCAATCCCAATTCCCTCAACAAGCAGCACCAGAATTTTCAGTAGATAATATAAAACAGATACAGCTTCATATCCGCAATCATTTAGGCATACATGCCCGTCCTGCTGCTAAGTTTGTGGCAGTTGCCAGTGGATTTCAATCTCAGATTAAAGTTAAAAATATAACTAAGAATAGTGATTTTGTCCGTGGTGATAGCATTAATCAAGTTATGACTTTGGGAGTGCGTCAAGGACATGAAATAATAATTAGTGCAAATGGTGTAGATGCCGATGTTGCCTTGGCTGCATTACAAGCTTTGGTGGAAAGTCAGTTTGGTGAAGATGAGCCAAATCCAGCCGAAGCAGGTAGGCTTTGTAACGATAACCCCAGCCTTACAGGTTGCGAGGGATTAAGCGCTGCTGAAGGGTTTTTACAAGGGATTCCAGCTTCTGGGGGAATTGCGATTAGCTCCGCTAGACACCTTGGGTTTATTGCTCCTTGTCTACAATCAAATAAAACATTTTTAAATACAAGTGGTAATCATCCTATCAAGGTTGGGAACGATCGTGTAGAAGATGTTAATCAAGAGTGGCAAAAGTTTCAAAATGCTTTACAAGTAGCCGAAGAAGAAATTCAAGATTTGCAGCAACAAACTTTGATTCAAATTAGCGCAGCTGAAGCTGCAATATTTGATACTCATATTTTATTTTTAAAAGATCCAATAATTTTAGAAACAGTTCGACAACGTATAATTGTGGAACGTCAAAATGCTGAGTTTGCTTGGCAAGTTGTAATTGATGAAGTCGCGGATAATTATCGTCAGTTGGAAGATTCCTATTTACAGGAACGAGTTAACGATATAAATGATATTAAACAAAGAGTATTACGAATACTGAGTGGAATTCCTGCAACAATTGTAGATATTAATGAACCAGTAATTATAATAGCTAGTGACATGACTCCTTCCGATACGGCTCAGTTAGATCCCTCCAAGGTATTAGGAATCTGTATTACTAATGGTAGTGCGACTTCCCACAGCGCAATTTTAGCGCGCTCCTTGGGTATTCCTGCGGTTGTGGGTGTTCCATCAGAAATCTTGCAAGTTGCTAATGGAACATTATTAGCAATGGATGGTGAAGCAGGTAGAGTATGGATAAAACCAAATGCAGAAACTCAAGGGATATTAAAGAGAAAGCAGGAAAAGCAGCAAGTATCTCAAAGGCAAAATTTAGCTATAGCCCATCAACCGGCAACTAGCAATGATGGTAAAAATATCAGAGTTTTGGCAAATATCAGCAGCATAAATGATGCACAAATTGCTTTAGATATGGGTGCTGAAGGAGTGGGATTATTCCGTACCGAATTCCTGTATTTCAACCGTAAACATCTACCTACAGTTGACGAGCAAGTATCAATTTATCAGCAAGTAACTCAAATCTTTGAAAATCATCCCGTGATTGTTCGTACTTTAGATATTGGTGGCGATAAACCACTACCTTACTTGAATTTACCATCAGAAAATAATCCTTTCTTAGGATGGCGAGGAATTCGTTATTGTTTGGATAATCCAGAAATTTTGAAAACTCAGTTACAAGCGATTTTAACAACCTGTGCGGGTAAACAAATTAAAATCATGTTTCCCATGATAACCACTGTGGGAGAAATTCAAGCAGCTAAAGCAATCTTAAATCAAGTACAAACCGAACAAAAACAAGCCGGCATCCTCTTGGATGAAAAAATAGAAGTAGGGATAACCATCGAAACACCATCTGCCGTCGCCATCGCCGATAAACTAGCTGCCGAAGTTGATTTTTTCAGTATTGGTACTAACGATCTAAGTCAGTATGTTATGGCTTGCGATCGCACTAATCCCAAAGTGGCGAATTTAGCAGATGCATTGCATCCTGGTGTTTTGCGAATGATACATCAAACAGTGCAAATTGCACATCAGTATCATATTTGGGTTGGTTTATGTGGAGAATTAGCTTCTGAAATAATCGCAGCACCAATTTTATTAGGATTGGGATTAGATGAGGTGAGTTTAAATCCTCCAGCAATTCCAGGATTTAAAAAAGCGATTTCGAGATTTTCTGTTGCGGAAGCAGAAGCTATTACTAATGAAGTGATTCAACTTGATGAAGCAATACAAGTTAGGGAGAAATTGGGTGAATCAATGATCAATGATCAATGATCAATGAACAATGATCAATTAACAATGATGGTTTATTGTTTACGTAATTCCTCTAGTACTTCTGGTGTAAACGGATTATTTCCATTCCGCAAATCTTTAATCCAACCTTTAACCCGTGATTTCCACTTATCATCCTTAATCCGTTTCACATGTACCTCAAAATCCTTAATTGCACCGCTCGTATCACCAGTTAACGCCCTAGCAAGTCCACGAACAACACGAGCATTTGCAATTTCATCTTTAGATGCAAGAGCTACCGATTTTTCACAAGCAAACATTACATCTTTAGCACGGTTATATAAGCTACCATTCCAACAAAGTGAGTTCCAATCTTGTGATGAGATTTTTAATTTGGAATCAAGTTCCAACTCGGTAAGCAGCAGTTTTTAACCAACTATCTTCTTGTTTAGTCCACAATTGAGTTAAAGCAAACTCCAACAAAGGTAAATTCTCCCACATCATCCAAAATAATCTCCAACAAACCCCTTTCCAACCTCACACCACGTTTTTCTGCCGGAAGTCTAATTGCTCGTTGCAACTCCTCCCGATTCATTGGTCCCAAAGGGTAATTTGTATTTCTCAGAGCATCCGTAAATTTACGGCTTTTAATTGCATGGTGGAAGAAATCCGCTCTCAACGTCAAAACCAAAGTAAAACCTGGTGAATCATTGACAGCATTTAATAAACTATCCAAAAATAACTCACAAATATTCTCCTCAGATTGCGGTAACAGCGTATATAACTCCTCAAAGTGATCCGCCACAATTACCAAACCTCGCTCAGACGAAGCAACAATAGTTTCAACAACCTCACATAATCCCCCTTTATCCTTCAACCTCGCAATCAAACCTTCTAAATCAATAAACCTCTGTGCTCCTTTGCGTTTACCTCCGCGCTCCTCTGCGTTAAAAAAAACACAATAAAGGATTTAACGCAACAGCTAAAGACTCAAAAGGATTTTTACCGGGACGAAAATTTACAATCTCCATCTCCGTATTCCGCAACTGAGGAATTAAACCCGCAAACACCACACGCTTACTTACCACTACCAGAAGCACCAACCACAGCAATCAAAGGTTCCCTTTTTTCCACCCTTTGATATAACTCATCGCTGACAGCTTCCCTACCAAAGAAAATATCAGCATCTTCCTCCCCAAAAGCAAACAAACCTCGATATGGACAAACTGGTTTTCCTCCCAAATTCACCCAACTAATCGACTCAACCCCTGGATTTTGACATTCTCCCGTTTAGACTTACCAATTCTCCCGGATTTATAACTGCTAAAAGCCAAACTTGGTTCAGCATAATGATAATCGTCAAAAAACTCCCATAAATACCAAGGCAAACGCCGTAACTGGTTATCTTCTGCTTCCACAGTAAAACTAATCGTCGCATTTAAACTAATATGGTTTCGCAATAGTTTTTCTATCGGACGAAAATCATCACAATTTAACCATTGATTGAAATCTCTAGGAAATTGATTGATACATTCAGACAAAGTAGTTTCAACCATAGAAGAACTACTTCCCGAATCTTGGGGAATTATAATTCTGCCACCAAAATGACTTCTAAAACTTGATTTCCAAGAATTATATAACTTCCATAATTGCGGAGAAGAAGGTAAGCTCGCATTTTCCCGAGCAATTAATTTATCATCATCATCGCGAATCTCTACCGTAACGCGATCGCAACCGTTTTCTAAGTTACCGTTACCAAATCCGAGAATTACTTTAACTTAAACATATGGGTTTAATTCCCCACCGCTCAAAGGTGAAAGAATTGGGTTGGGGTTTAAATCCCCATAGA
>JBCBQE010000570.1:2482-4815 GCA_039820385.1 Cyanobacteria bacterium J06635_10 | reverse complement strand
AGATACTCTTGAAAAGTTGGAATTGTCCGATAAGCTGAAAACTTTTCATCTTTATCATAATTTCTAGTAGATTTTGATAATACCTCAATAATCATCAAGGGGTTGGTAATTGTATCCTTTCTACCTTCTTGCAATTCCAACTCACCTTCAACTACCATTACATCAGGATAAGTATAAATCCTTTTCTTAGGAATCCAAATTCTTTGGTCTGTGACAAAAACACGATAAGGTTGACGTTTAAGCCCAAAATTAAGCGCACCACCGAAGTTAAGAGAAATTTGATTATGATTAGGAGTTCCACCAGCCATACAGATAACCTCACCATTAATGTATTCATGGCGCTCTTCAGAGTTTACCTCAAATTCAAGGTATTCTTCCGGAGTGTAAATTTTGTTTTCTTCTGTTTGTGCAATCATAATTAACTCCCAAAACTTTGATAAACAGCTTTCGAGATAGATAATGTTATAACTCTATTCTAGTTATTTTAGTTGGTATACTTGCTAAAAAAATAATTTTAATCACAATATTATCTATTCCCTGCTCCCAATTACCAATTACCAATTACCAATTACCAAAACTACGATAAATCCATCAAGTACGCCAATTTCAAAACAACCCGCGCACCAACATTAGCATCCCATTCAGCATCACCGACTTCACAAATATCGAAACCAATAATTTTTTTACCGCTTTTTACAACTTCTCTAACTAAACAAAAAGCTTGTTCTAATTCCAAACCTCCAGGAACTGGAGTTCCCGTATTTGGACACAGTTTGGGGTCTAAACCATCAACATCAAAGCTAATATAAACATATTCTGGTAAATGACTAACAATTTCCTTACATAAATCGATCCAAGTAGTTCCAGAATATTGCTTTTGTTTAATCATTGGGTCGTAATAAGCTATTATTCTACCGTCAGATTGGTTAATCATTTCCACTTCATCCTGACAAATATCCCGCAAACCTACTTGAACTAATTTCGATATTTGCGGTAATTTCATCGCATTGTACATAATCGAAGCATGGGAAAACTCAAATCCTTCATAGGCATCACGTAAATCTGCATGAGCATCTACGTGTAAAATGCCATAATTTGAATAATCCTCTGCTAATGCTTGCATATAACCCAAAGGTGAACTATGATCGCCACCAATTACTGCAACTCTTTTCCCGTCATTAATTGCTTGCTGCGATTTATCGAATAACCATTTATTTACATTCTCGCAAGCTTGGTTAATTTCACTTAGTAGAGAAGTTAAATCTGGTGCTTCCGATAATGATTTACCAAGTTCTTGTCGTTCAATAATTGTTGCTGCTTGCTGTCGGTAATATTGATTCTGATCTAAAATATCTTGGGGAATCTCCATCATAAAAATTCCCTGCTTCCATCCATCGGGATTATCAAAATCAAACAAATCTAACTGTGGTGAAGCATCGAGAATTCTTTGTGGAGCGCTAGCTGTACCAGCACCGTAAGAAACCGTAACCTCCCAAGGTATGGGGATGATAATTAAATTAGCAGAATCGTAATCGAAGGGTAAACCGAAAATATTACCGTTGATTTGTCCTACATCGTTGGGGTTATAGTTTTCAAGTGGGTTGTTCATGGAAAATGACAATAGCACCTCCGCACTAGTATTACATTTTCTTACCCACTCGCCTGGGACTATAAGTCCCAGTCTAATAGCAAAAGTCGTCTGAAGACGACTGGGGAAATACCCCTCAAAATTAATGTGGTGGAATACTAGTAGTACATTTCATTAATTCTGATGGGTAAAATTTTAGTCCTATTCATAGGAGGAAGGTACTATTAGCTCGAGGTTTACAACCCGCAAGCCGGAATGAAAGAAAACCCCTCAAATTATGTGTTTATACCCTTTGAGAGTAAATAAAATATTGATATCATTACGAACTGTAAACTAGCAACATTTTTTACAATGGATTTCCCTATTTCAATCAAAGGTGTACTAATTTTAGATGGTAAAGCGCTATTACTCAAAAACGAACGCGAAGAATGGGATTTACCCGGTGGAAGAATTGAATTGGGAGAAACTCCAGAAAATTGTTTAATTCGAGAATTTCAAGAAGAAACTTCTGTAAATGTCTATGTTGAGCAAATTCTCGATAGCTATTTATTTGAAGTGATTCCGCAAAAACACGTATTTATTGTCACTTACGGTTGTAAATTAAAAGGTGATTTTTCTCCGAGAGTAAGTCACGAACATCAAGAAGTTGGTTTACACCCAATAAACAATTTAGAAAATATCAACATACCATCCGGTTACGCAAGTTCTATCATTAATTGGTACAAAATGTCTAATCTTCTCAAAG
>JBCBQE010000570.1:0-2472 GCA_039820385.1 Cyanobacteria bacterium J06635_10 | reverse complement strand
GTTGCGCTTAATCGCTCTGACTCTCTAAGATTATTTTTTGGTGAATCTAAAATCTAAAATTAATCTTAGAGAGTCAGAGCGATTAAGCGCAACTTCCCTTCAGAATTTCGATCGCAACCCAGTATTCTATATTGTTATTGATTGGCGATAAGCCCCGGGATTTATCTACTACTCCACCACGATAATTCTGCGGGGTACAATTATTCTCCCCACTCTTCCCCCTCCCTAATACCACAAATGTAATTCATATATTACAATGTAGTCGAACGATCGCTATATTCACATGAATATTAGAGAAGCACAACTTACAGATATTGAAACCTTGTTTGATATTAGAACAAGTGTTATTGAAAACTATCAGTCTCGTGAAGAAGTTGCGGAATTAGGTATTACTCCAGAATCGGTTGCTCAGATGTTGCAAACTGATTGTGCTGCGTGGATTACTGAAATTGATGGTAAATCTGTTGGTTTTTCCATCGCAAACGCAACGGAAAAAACAATTCTTGGTTTATTTGTTCTCCCATCTTTTGAAAAACGTGGTGCTGGTCGTGGTTTAATGGAGAAAGCTGAAAATTGGTTATTCTCCCAAGGTATTACAGAAATTTGGTTATTAACTGGTAATGATTCCAATTTGAGAGCTTACGGTTTTTATCTCCATTTAGGATGGACTCCTGTAGGTGCGATCGCTGATGGAGAAATGAAAGGTGAAATGAAATTTGTCAAGAAGAGAAAATAAGTAATTCTGAGTGAAATAAAAATATATCCTTCTTCCTTTATTTAAAATATAACTACCTAAAATTAAGTAGATAAACATGATGTCATGTAGAGACGTAGCAGTGCTACGTCTCCCTACCGCTACATCCCAAAAATCACCTTTTCAACGCACCTTGAAGCAGCAAAGTAATCAATTCAGCTACCAATTGCTCATCACTTTTGAACCCATAACGCTTAACCGTGTAAAGCGCTTCTATCGCAGATAAAAAAGTACCGCCAATAAAACCGGGGCTTTCTCGTAAATTATCTTGTAAATCCGAGCGATATGTGATGAATAAATCCTCAATTGGCGCAAACGCACAACGATACATTGCTGATTCAATTTGAGCGGCTTTTTCTGGGGATAGTTGCGGTAAATCAGTGAGAATCATTCGCGCTCCATTCAAAGGAGGTTGTTTAATTAACCAAATTCCCAACTTTTGCAAACAACTTTCCAAGTCTGGATTTGCTTGAGCGATCAACTTTTTTAAAACAGTGCGACGACGTTCTAAATGACGCAGCATCACATCTACGTACAAATCCTCTTTTCCTAAAGGGAAATGATAGTAAAGGGAAGCCTGTTTTATTCCTAACGCCTTGGCGATATCCTTTAACGTCACAGCAGTATAGCCACGAGAGGTAAATAACTGCTCTGCGGCATCAAGGAGATTTTCTCGCGATTGCGATGAGTTATGTTGTTTGCTCATTTTACCTAAATTAGATTAGGTGCTTTTTTTTGTCAAGCGTTTCGGTTGGTTATATTGCGTTTGTTTGCTTATTTATTCAATTTTAGAAGCTGATGAGGAAAATATTTGTGTCAACTAAAATAATCAGAGATAATTATTAATTATTCTACTTAAAAATCAACATGACACCAACAGAATCAGACGTAAAACGGATAGAAGAAGCTTTAGCTGAAAATCCGACAGACACTAACCTGATGAATTCTCTTGCACTTGGATATTTATCAAATCCAAATTTATTGCAAGATCGAGAAATTTTGAAACTACTCGAAAAAGCATATCAGACAAAAAAGACAATCAAGTCAACTCATAATCTTGCATGGTTTTATTACGAAGAGTATGGAGCAACTTTAGAAAGAGCAATTGAGATCCAGTCAGAATGTATATCAATGAATCCTAAAAGCTTTTATCCTTATGTTTTATATGGTTATATGCTTTTACAAAATCAGCAACCTCTAGAAGCTATAAAACCTTTAGAAATTGCATACTCAAAAATGCCTCGTCGAGATATTGCGAATAATTTAGGGATCGCATATGCCAAGGATGGAAATTTTCACAAAGCCAAATATTATTTAATTAAAGCAAGTAATGAAGATGATATTGAAAATATCAGTAAATATAATTTAGCAATAGTCAAAATTCAGCTTGAAGAACAAGAAGACGCTCTAGAAATCGCTAGAGAATTAAAACAAATTATTGCCGATAAACCATTAAGTGATGCCATCGATGCTTTTGAAGTCGCTTATCTATATTATTTATTAAATGATTGCGATCGCGCTTATTCTTGTTGCAAAATGTGTGACTGGAATATTTATGATTTATTTAGTTGGAAATATATTCCTTATTTGATATATCAAAATGACCTAAAACTATATCAAGAATTAGTCTCTGCTGAAATCGAAAAGAAAAAAACTTGGATAAGAAAAATTAATGATAATCATCAAGACTGGGAAGATGATAGTGAAGAAGAAAAACA
>JBCBQE010000569.1:0-4820 GCA_039820385.1 Cyanobacteria bacterium J06635_10 | reverse complement strand
CTTCGCCATATTTACTTTCGGAATTATTCACGCTACGACGCAAACCAAGTACTTCGTTGTAAAAATCCAATTTTTCATGCTCGCAGTCAACAATCAATCCCGCGTGAACAAATTCCGAAGCTTTGAACTGAGAATCTGGGTTGACAATGCCAGAATTAGGTCGAGTATAATCATGGCGTTCAAAAAGAACTTGTCGTGTCAATGGTTGAATTAAAACCATTTCATGTACACAGGGATTGGCTTGCATAAACGGCTCAAATGGCTCGGGACGATTAATTAAATTTCTCTGGGGTGAAACATAATATATAGGTAAACCAGCAGCTACGGCATCTTCTGCATGGTTGGCAATATTAAAGACATCCAAAGATAAACTCGTTCCCCAACGACTACCCACCGCTTTTAAAGGAGTCAGCCCCAATCCTTCGTTAACTGGTTTCTCCCATACCATCAAGCGGAGCAAACTTCTATCGGTAACTTGATTATGAAGGCGATGCGATCGCAAATTAGAATTAACACCATATAAGCGATTGGCTTGAGTTGCACTGAGTTTACCAGATTGTTCTATATTAAAGCCAAACTGTTGCCAATATTGGATCTGGTTAGATTCATCCTCTGCTGTTGCACCAATAACGATTTCGTATAAACCGCTGATGGGTGGTGTTTCCATTGATATACTATCCTGAGGAGATTTTTGACTTGATTATAATATCATTCATCATATGGAAAAATTTAACTAGTTTGGCCTTCTAAGCATAGAAACATAATGAATCCACAACTGCAAAATTGGGATAATTTTTGTCAATATCATGTAGGAGAATGGCATGGTATTAAGACTCGGTATTCCCCAGACGGAGAAGCGATTAAATCTTGGCAAGTTGTTACTAACCTTGAGATAAATAAAGATAATAGTACAATCAATCACAAAGATTACTTAACTTATGCTGATGGTAATACTGAATTAAAAACCTTTGGACCTTATACTAAACCCATAACAAGTGCCCTATTTTTGGATAACAGCTTTTGTTGGGGTTCTAAAAAAGTCACATCTGGCTCAATATTTGTTTTTGAAATTGGGATTAGATTTGAAAATCGACGTATGCTTGGCTATTGCAGATACGATGGCAGTGGAAACTTGGAATATATTTCAATTGGTCCAGAACACTTAGGAAGTACATCACAAGAAAATCTTCAAAAGTCGGTCAATCAATTCAACGAAAAATGGCAAGGTACACTAATCAAGATGACACTTGATTTGATAGTATCAGAGCCTGTACCTACTTATTGGAAACAATTAGAAGATTTGAATCAGGATTACCTGACTTTACATTTTCAAGATAGAGTTTCATTAAGTTGTCCTCACAGAATTGAAGCAGAAAAGAAATTTTTTATTGCCGTAGATTGGCAAATAAATGATACGTTACTCCAAAGAGGTATAGGTTATTATGACGTATCTGGTTTTACCCATTTTACCTTAGAAGTTTTTACTAAATAAACACGGAAAATTAGAATCAAAAACTAAATAAAACTCACATGCATCAAAACTATGTCTGAAATTCAAGATTTTGTCAGTTTTACTTCCCAGTTGATTGCTGCTCAACGAGCCATAGAAACCCAAAGAGCAGATAGGCTATTTGAAGATCCCTTTGCTGCTAAGTTAGCAGGTACAGAAGCTTTCACCCTTTTACAACCAGAAAAAAATATCGTATCCACTCAAAAAGGAAGACCTTATATAGCAGTACGTACCCGTTTCTTTGATGATTTTCTCATATCATTAGCGTCCAAATTCCGGCAAGTTGTCATACTTGGAGCTGGAATGGATACACGAGCTTTCCGTATTTCTTGGTATGCCCAAACCCATGTATACGAAATTGATCGAAAAGAAGTAATAGCATACAAAAATGAAATCCTTAAGAATACCTCTCCCAAAAGCGATCGTCATTGCATAGCCAGCGACATCAAGGAATCTTGGTGTGATTTACTTGTGGCGAGAGGATATCGAACTGATTTACCTTCTGTATGGCTGCTAGAAGGGCTGTTAATGTACTTGAGTGAAGCAGAGGTACATGATTTACTTTCATCCATTTCAAACTTAACTGTAGCTGGGAGCTACTTGGGTGCTGATTTGGTAAATATCAAGGCTTTAGAAGGTGATACTGAAATGAAAAAACATTGGCGCTCTGGATTTGACGAACCCGAAAAGCTATTGAGCGCTCATGGCTGGAAAGCATCGGTGGTTCAACCAGGAGACGAAGGAGCAAATTTTGGACGTTATACAAATAAATTACCACCCCGTACAGTGCCCGATGTGAAACGGGTGTTTTTGATTACAGCAACTAAATAAAATCAGCGCCTATTTTGCTCAATTTTTTGCAGCCAACTAACAACATCAACAGCCGTTTTTTCTTCAAAATTAGCAAAATTATGGCCGCATCCTTCGTACCAAATGATATCTGTTGCTGGCGCTAGAGTGGCTGCCTTTTGGAGTTGATTTAAGCGATCGCGGTCATTGAAGAAGTCTTTACTGCCACATAATAGTAAAATGGGAATATCAACATGGGCAATTGTTTTTAGATTTGCTGTATCTGCTTCGGGACTCCACCAAGACATCCAAGAATTTGGACGATGGGGAGACAGCATATTTTCATAAGGGGGTTTTCCAATTAAACCTTGATTGCCATAACCTTTTTCTATTGCTTGTCTAGCTTCTAAGACAAAACTGTTATAAGCATCTTCACCAATATGTTTTTGCAACCAGTTGGCTGCATCTTGGGTAGGAGCCATGTGAATCAGGGCGATAACATTGGGATGACGGCGTTGCACTTGATAGCGCATAATGCTATTGCTGCCTAAACTTTGTCCGCTTAAAATTATGCGAGTATATCCACGTTGACAAAGCAATTCTACAAAGGCATCAATATCATCTACATCCATTGACGCTATTGCTTGCATACTCCCACCATAACCACTTCTATGTAGTTCAATAACTAACGCTGCGATATCATTTTGATTATAAACCCCGGCCAATTCGCTGAATAAAGGTTCCGTAATGGGAGTACCAGTTTTTCCTCTAACATGAAGCACCACTGTTTGATTTGCTTGGGAATCATTCCCTTTCCAAAGAAATCCCACTAAACTACTACCATCACTGGTTTGAACTGTTACGGTTTCAGCCGGTTTGCTAACATCTGACGTGACTAACTCAAACCGATTATTATTAAGCAATTCAAGCTGGGAAACCCAGGATTCAATTTGTTCTACTAACTGTTTCTTATCCTCTATATAACAACTTTTACAACCTGGTGTATTTA
This sequence comes from Cyanobacteria bacterium J06635_10, assembly GCA_039820385.1. Lineage (GTDB taxonomy): Bacteria > Cyanobacteriota > Cyanobacteriia > Cyanobacteriales > Nostocaceae > Rivularia. The sequence goes on along the minus strand of JBCBQE010000569.1, from coordinate 1,512 downwards.
TTTCTATTTCTTCAAACTCAACTTCTCCTCGGTGAAGTAACAAAAATGGGGTTTGCACATCTTGAAGAAAATCAGATATTTTAGTATCTGCATTTTTACTCCACCAAGAAAGCCAGGAATCAAATGATTGGTAAATTAGCAATTGTTTGTCATCATTCTTAACAGCTAAATCAACCCATTTTTCTCCTTCAGAACCTTCTATCACCTCGCTCTCTGACTTTTGCTCGAAGGCTTGATATCTATCTTCACCTATAGTATTTTCTAACCAATTTGCTAAGTCTGGTAAAGGATTAATTAAAACAATACCTTTAACAAGATTATGCTGTTTTTTACACTGATATCTTAAAGCAGTTAAAGCGCCAATTTCTTCACCAATAATTATGACTTCGCTGCATCCATGGGAACTTAAATATTCTACAGCGCGATTAACATCTTCAATATCGTCATCTGGAATTGCTCTCATTTGCCCTTCAAGCCCACGACGCTGCATTCCCAGGCTCAAGAATAAATATCCTTTAGTTGCTAATGCACAACCAAGAGAATAGGCTTCTACTGAATAAGGATAATCATTCCAGCCATGTAAGTAAATTACTGCAGGTTTGGTTCTTTGTTGTTCTGGGGAAGCAGCTTGAAATAAAATTGAGCAAGGTAGGCGTTTTGCATATGGCTTGCTCAGTTCATCTTTCGACAAGGATAAAAGATAAGTTGGAAACATTTCCCTGGTAATTAAATCTTTAATTAATATTAATTGGATTTGCCGAACGCGGTTGACTTAATATCCCGGTGGAGCTTGAAAATGTCCTGTTACTAGGGTTAATTTCTCGGCAATTTCTAAAAGTCTCATATCGCTCCCACGCCTTCCTACCACTTGTACTCCAATAGGTAAACCTTTTTGTGACTGAGTAAAGGGTAGCACTACTACCGGTAATCCTGCTAAATTAAAAATGGTTGTATAAGCGCCAATAGCTCTCAAATAAGGAAACTGCTCACCATCTATCTCAATATCTTCCTCTGATTGCTGATGCTTAAATGCCGGTATGGGTACCACAGGGCATAACCAAACATCCCAATCAGATAAGAAGTTTTCTAGAATAGCAATTATATCTTTGCGTTTGTTAAGAGCATTTTCATACTGTTGTTGATTTACTGAAGATAAACCAAATTCAAAACTGAGAATTTTGCTATAAATATCCCGAGCAATAGTAAAATCTAAATTTGGTGGGTTATGTTCCTCAATGCAACACCCTAAATTTTCTAGAGATAATGCTAATTTTTCTAAGGATTTTTGAGTTTCTCTTGATGCTGGAATCTCACCAAAACCTACAGTCCAAGCGTAGCGATATGACCGTAAATCCTCTATATTTTTGTCTTCTTTGGGTATACTGAGTAACCCTACTTTTTGAGTTTCTGGTGATTCAATCAACGATAAACACAACCGCAAATCTTCCACACTACGAGCTAGAGGTCCTATATTTTGTAAATGTCGGATGGTTTTTGGCTTTCCCGGTAGCT
>JBCBQE010000568.1:0-4830 GCA_039820385.1 Cyanobacteria bacterium J06635_10 | reverse complement strand
AATTACTGCAACACCTGATGAAAGAGTAAATTCAAATTTTAAAGAATTACCTAAATTTGTCAAAAGTATGAGATTTATTGTGCAAAATTAACATCAAGTCCGGCTAATTACTTACTATATAACCCAAAGCTATCATAATTCCTCATTACTCAGTCCCAAATAATGCTAGTTTAACCGGGCATGATATAACCTGTTTATGTTTGGGAATCTTCTAGTTTGACTTGTCTACCTTTTTCATCAGTGCGATAAACCAATTCGCTTTTTCCGTCGCTAACTACAACTTTCCAACCGGGTACTATTACTTGAGCGCAAAATTTACCAGGCTCTGCTAAACCCAAACAACTATCTTCCCAGTTTTGTTTTTGGGCTTGGGTTATCCTTAGATCGGTTACGGGTTTACTGAAGCGTTTTGTTGCATCTGATAAAACTGTGCTTTTGACAAATTTAGGTAATTCTTTAAAATTTGAATTTACTCTTTCATCAGGTGTTGCAGTAATTTCAATCTGTGGAGATGTTATTTGATTATCGGTACAGGAAATCGTGGAAATTACTAATACACTTAGGAAAAATATTAGTGTAATTTTATGCATAAATTGGAACGAAGTATATTTCATTAAAATTTTTTGAATCATAATAAACTCTTGTGCATCTAAAAAGTATATTATTTTATTTAGTAAATCAGCTTCAATCTTTACTCAAATATTGCACCAAGCCCTTCGGGCTTCGAGCGAAGCGAGTTGACAAAGATTTTTTGATGGATATTAATTACTCAGTATTAAGCTTTAAATCTTAATTTATTGATATAATTTCAGTTTAATAATGTAGCTTTATTACGTAAATTTTTAATTTTGACTTTTAACTTTTGCTCGCCGGGGCTCCGTCTGTTTTGACTTGCTGTTGTGGATTTTTAATGCACGACAGTTTATATCTGCAATTGAAACATTTAGGATTGCTTTGCTGCAATATGTTAATTTACAAATAAAAATAACAGGCAGGATTACTATACCACAAGAGTTTATAGCTTGTTGAGATTAGTTTTTTGGGACTAACTGCATAAGTTGATTGGACTTCAACCCATATTTATATTAGCGGGTAATATCCCTAAAACGACAAAGTACCGTTCGATTAGGAGTAAACGAATGGCTAATAAAATTTATGGTTTGCTTGTTGGTATTGATAATTACCATCCTCAATCGGGGGTGAATTCCTTAAAGGGCTGTGTCAAAGATATTGAAGCAATTGAACAATATTTAAAGAATACTACTGAAGGTAAAACTGAAAACAAATGGGAATTAGTTACGCAAAAGTTAACTAATGAATTGGCAACACGTCAAGGGGTTATCGATGGCTTTTCACAACATCTAACTCAAGCCGATCGCGAAGATGTTGTATTGTTTTATTATGCGGGTCATGGCTCTCAAGAAACAGTCTCAGAGGTTTTTCGGGAGAAAGAACGAGATGGTAAAATTGAAACTTTAGTTTGCTACGACAGCCGTACCTCAGGAGTTAGAGATTTAGCAGATAAGGAATTAAACTATTTAATTGAACAAGTAGCAAAAAATAACCCGCATATCTTAATTATTTTAGATTCTTGTCACTCTGGTACTGCCACAAGAGATCCAGAAGTTATCGAACGTTTAACAAATCTGAATCCACAGCCAAGAGATTTAGAAAACTTTGTTTTTACCGCAAAAGAACCGCAATGGTTGGATATTTTCTATAACAAGAGCGATCGGGAACCTAGACATATATTAATTTCTGCTTGTCGCGATTTTCAAACTGCGAAAGAGCATAAAATTAATGGTCAACATCGTGGTGCTTTTTCTTATTTTTTAATCGAAGCTTTGGTGCGTACTAATGGTTGTTTATCTTATAATAATTTAGTTCAAGATATTAATGCTTTAATAACTGGTAAAGTTAAAGATCAATCTCCGCAAATTGAAGCGAAGTTGGATGATTTAATACAACCTTTCTTGGGAGGTGCTGTAGGGGAAGAGATAAATTATTTTACTTTGAGTTATAACAGTTATACTCATAATAATTGGGTTATTAATGGTGGACTTTTACATGGTATTCATCCAATATCTGAAGGGAAGACTTACCTAGCGATTTTCCCTCAAGGAATTAACTTAGAAGAGTTACAAGAAATTGATCGAGCAATTTGCAAAGCTGAAGTTACTCAAGTAATGACAGAAGCTAGCAAAGTAGAATTGTTTGATGAGAAATTCGAGTTATCTGACGAAGTTGCTTATTGGGCTGTTGTCAGCGATGTTCCTTTACCTAATTTGAAGGTATTTTTTGCAGGGGATGAAGAAGGAAAAACAATCGCTCTTGAAGTATTTAATGAAACTGAGAATAAGTTTGTCGCGAAAGTAGATTCATATTTAGATGCGGATTATTATTTAGAAGCTGTTAATGGTCAATTTTGGATTAAGCAAACTGCCGATAAAAAGCCATTAGTAGCTCCTGTTCCAGAAGTACGAGATACACAAGGATATACCAGAGAACGTGCAAGGAAAATTATAACGCGTTTAGAGCATATTGCACGTTGGAAAAATATTTTAGAATTAAAAACTCCACCTACTAGTCAGATAAAAGCTGGTGATGTGGAGATGGAAGTTATTGTTAATTCTGGGGGTAAAGAATACTCTTCAAAAGACGGAATATCCACTTTACCTGGAAACTATACTTTTGAAAATAATCAGTTCAAGGAACCAAGAGTAAAAATAAAGGTTACGAATAATAGTGACACAGATGTTTATTTCCAGATATTAGAATTAGCTGGAAATTACGAAATAGCAGTAACTGAATTTTTTAACGAAAGAGGTAGTATCCTTTTACCTAAAAAACAGAATGGAAGTGAAACTATTGCACAAGGGGATTACGAACTAGAATGTTTTATTCCCGAGAGTTATTTAAATAATGGAATCAGGAATTACGACAGCATTTATAAACTAATTGTCAGTACTAGAGATTTTAATGCGAGTTTACTTCAGCAACCAGGATTAGATAATCCTCCACCAGCAAATCGTTCTACAGGTTTATCTGGTACTCTTAACCACTTGATGGATAGTGTTTATACTCGTCAATCAAGGAGAAAAATAGACAATTACATTGATAACTGGATGACTCAGGAAGTTAAAATTACTCTGGTAAAACCACCGGGTGGAGTGGAAATAAAAGAATCTGAGTCTACCGATTTATTGACTGGTGTTGAACTACAAAAACATCCAACTTTTAAAGGTAAATTTACCATTAATCCTTTACCTCCAAGCAGTCGAGATGTTAATAGTAATATAGTTCCAGCAATTTTTTTACAAGATCCAACCTTTGTTCAACGAGGTGGAAAAAAACTATCCGAACCATACAATTTTAATATGACTCGCAGTGGTAGTAATAATTTGAGTCTGATTGAAATTGTTGATGTCCAAAATCACGAAAGTGTAACGCCAGAAAATCCAATCAAAATATTGGTTAATGACACATTATCATCAGATGAACATATCTTACCTATTGCTTATGATGGAGAATTTTTCTTACCCTTGGGTAAAGCTAAGACAGTAAATGGTAAAACAGAAATTACATTAGAACTTTTACCCAAACCAACTGTTGATAGTCGCAGTTTACAAGCTTCAATTACAATACTTTTCCAAAAGCTGATTTACGAAAGTGCTGGTAAACGATTGGGTATGAATTTTGATTATCCACTTTTAAGAATTGCAAGCGTATCGGAAAGTGGACGGGTACAATATAATGCTAATAGCCACGAAATTAAAACGAAAATTGCCTCTGCTAATCAGATTTTACTTTATATTCACGGTGTTATTGGCGATACAGAATGTATGCTGACTAGCTGCCAATCTGCAAAGTTTGTAGAAGATGGCATAGAGAAAAGTCTAGGAGATAAATATGATTTAATTCTGGCTTTTGACTACGAAAATATAAATACCACAATTCAAGAAAACGCCAAATTACTCAAGGAAAGATTAGAGTCAGTTGGTTTAACTGCGAATCACGGTAAACAATTAGATATTGTTGCTCATTCATGTGGTGGTTTAATCTCTCGTACCTTTATTGAAGAAGAAGGTGGAAATCAAATTGTCCAACACTTAGTGATGCTGGGTACACCTAACGCTGGCTCTCCCTGGGTTCAAATTCAAGATTGGGCTTTTACTGCTCTTGGTATCGGATTAAATCAACTTGCTACCGTTGCTTGGCCTCTTAATATTATTACTGCATTGCTAGTATTTTTGAAAGTTAGCGATCGCGCTTTAGAGCAAATGAAATACCAAAGCGATTTTATCCAAAGCATTGCCAAGAATAGTGACCCTAACGTGCAGTATACGATAATTGCTGGTGATAATTCCAAAGGACATGGTTCGAGCGATCGCAACATCAATTCGGCAGGATTAGTTGAATCTGGAAACACCAATCAAATAAAGCGACTGATGCAGAAATTATTTGGTACTGCTGTAGATAATGTTGTAAATATGGTCTTTCTTAAGCAACCAAATGATATTGCTGTGACTACCGAAAGCATTAAAAGTGTTAGTTTAGAGCGAAATCCTCGACCAATAATTATATCACCAATTGCTTGCGATCATTTTACCTATTTTACTAGTGAAGCTGGTTTGGATGCTTTGGTAACAGCGTTGTGTGGTAAATCGCAACAGTCAAATTGATAGAATACATCATAAAAGTCACCAATTCAATCATTGGTGACTAATTGAAAAAAATTTTTTAGTTTTTCAAGGAGCTACTATTACGGAATATTTGACTCAAAATTTGAATGAAAAATTGGAGAGCTAGTAAGGAGTAATTTGCAGAAAT
>JBCBQE010000567.1:0-4839 GCA_039820385.1 Cyanobacteria bacterium J06635_10 | reverse complement strand
ATATTTTCATCCGGGTAATGTAACATTAGGGAGACAAAACCATAGGAATTACCATCGTGCCCTATTGCTTCTCCTGCATCTGTCTGATAAAGTGCTATACCCAAACCATATTCGTCACCTTCTCCGGTAGGAATAAAAGTTAACATTTCATTGAGTATTTGAGGAGAGAGTAAGGTTTTTTGTACAACTAATGCATTTATGAATTTAGCAGTATCTATTGCATTAGAAATTAATCCACCATCTCCAAGTCCATTTCCTTCATTTAATCCTTTGTGACTGTCAAGAATTCCATCTTTATTTGTATCGCTATAACCAGTCACAATTGATGTAGATTTTCTTTCCCTTAACTCGGTAAAAGTATTTTTTAAACCTATAGGATTTAGAATTTGCTTGCGTATAACTTCAGCAAGAGATTTCCCCGTTGTTTCCTCCACAATCAATTCCAGGAGTATATAGTTACTATTGCTATAGTCATGTTTTTTTCCTGGTTTCGCTTGTGGTTCTCCGTAAATTAACTTGATTACCTCTCTTGCTGTCCAAAAACGAGAACGACTTCTACCTTCTGTCAGTTCTGCAAAACTATCATCTAAATAATCAACAATACCGCTGGTATGGTTCAGAAGTTGACGAACGGTAATTTCATCACTATAACGAATGTTACTACTAATATTTTTTGGTAAATAGTTGTTTATAGATTTATCTAAATTTAACTGACCTTGTTCTACTAATTGTAGTACTGCAACTCCTACAAATGTTTTACTAACACTTGCTAAAGCTAATTTATCGTTAGGTTTCATCGGTGTTTTAGATTCTAAATCGCTATAACCAGATGCACCAATCCAAGTTCCTTTAGGTCCCGAAATATACATCACTATTCCCGGAACTTCTAGGTCTTCGACTGCTGTATCTAAAACTGTTTGTAGCCGAGAATTTTTCAGTTGTTTGGAGTTTGCTTCTACATTTTCAGCAACATTTTGATTTAATTCTACCTCCGCTAAACTTGTACTAGAGACACATCCTACGCAAAGAGCAGAAAATATCACAGCGATTGTTATTAGAGTTTTATTTTGAAAGATTATCTCTAGTTTCATCCTGTTAAGAAGCAATTTTATATTTTAATTTTATTTTAGTAGCTTATTTAATTAACTGCCTAAGCCTTATTACTGAAAAATATAAGATTTACAAAAATATATGATGAAATAAAAAAGGCAACCTTTAAATAAGGTTAGACCATATTTTATTGATAATTATTATTTATAAAAATTTAAATTAAACGGTTTTATTTTTTTATCTATCATATTGATATTAAGCTTTATCCGAATTTTGACAAAATATATGGTGCGTTGCGCTGTCGCGACAACACACCCTACAAACAAACTTTTCTGCTATCAAGAAAATGGTGCGTTACGGCAATATCAACATCATCGAGTTACCAAAATTTTTCATGCCGTAACACAACGGCAATATTGGGGGAAGAAAATCTACACCCCAATTTGCCTCCCCTACAAATCAATTAGTTTTCTTCCAAAACATCTTGCAACAAAGGCGCAAGTTCTTGATTCAATCTACCACTACGCACAAATTCGGCGTAAGTATCGGCTTCAACTGCTAGCAATTCGTCTCGCAATTGTTCCCTTGCAAATTCCCTTAAATTGGGATGCTCATCCTGTAATATATCAATCTTTTCTTCTATGTTCTTTAGTTCTCCTTTAATTAATGCTTCTTGGTAGCGACAAAATTCCGAATCAACCCTAGGGCGTTCGTCGTCTACTTCTTCTAAGTATTTAAGAGCTCGTCGCAGTGCATTTTCACGCGCCACTAACTGCATATATTCCTGACGCAAAGATTGATCCCCTAAAAGATTCAGTTTTTGTAGTAAAGGTTTAGTAGTCAATCCTTGTACTAACAAAGTAAATAATACTACTCCAAACACCGTAGATATAATGTCTTCTCTTTGGGAGCCTAATATAGTCGGAACGCTTAATGCTAGAGCGATAGAGACAGAGCCTCGTAAACCTCCCCACCAAAGTATAGTTTGTTGCGGTATGCTGATATCAGATTTAACTACGCTATTGCTGAATAAACCTAAAGCGTAGACAGAGATGAATCTAGATACAACCATCCCCGCAATGGTTACGCCGATAATTAATAAATTGTCTGCTAAATTAGCGAATTGTATTTGATCGCCAATCAATAAAAAAACGATTGAATTAACAAAGAAAGCCACAAATTCCCAAAACTCGCTGACAATTACCCTAGTGCGGGGATTCATGCCAATTCGAGAACCATAGTTACCTAAAATTAAGCCAGTGGTAACAACAGCAATTACACCGGAGCCGCCAAATTCTTCGGCAATGATGTAGGTACCATAAGCTGACACTAATGTCAAAGATTGTTCTACTAATGGTAAATCGAATTTTTGAGTTAGGTAAGAAATACCAAAGCCAATTAAACCACCAACAGCAAGCCCGATACCAACAACGCTAATTAATTCTAAAACTACTTCTTGTATTCCGAGTTTAGCGGTTCCCAAAGGCAGCGCTACGAGGAAACTAAAAGCAACAACGGCCATACCGTCATTGAATAAACTTTCACCTTCCATTAAAGTAGTGAGGCGTTTGTCAACCCCTAATTCCCGAAACAAAGCAGTTACGGAAACTGGATCCGTAGCAGAAAGACTTGCACCAACCAGTAAAGCAGTGGTTAAAGATATTCCAGCAATTTGATTTAAACCAAGCGCTACGCCGATGATGGAAATTACAACTCCGATGACAGCGTAAAGAGTAATCGGAAAGAAATCTCGTTTTAAATTTGACCACTTTAAATTCCATGCCGCTTCAAATAATAAAGGAGGCAGGAAAATCGCAAGGATTAATTCGGGAGAAAGGTTTACTAATCGTACATCAACGAAAGCTAAACCTAAACCGGCGATTACTAATAATAAAGTGTAAGGTATTTGGCGAAACCAGCTAAAAATTTGCGGTAAAGTCGCCACGCTTAGAGATACAGACAGTACTAAAAGAAATTGTTTGAGATTTTGTTCGATACCGGCAGCTTCACCCACCGCAGCTTCAATTGCCATAGCTCCTCATTGTAGATTTTTTATTTGTTGCATGCCGATGTTGAACTTTCGTTAAGCATCGGTTTATGTTTGGCTCTAGCTTGAATTATAAGAATCTAGCGCAAACATTTGAGGTTGCAACAATTTATTTTATGCGTACTCAGGCAAAATATATCCATCTAAAAATTACACAATTGTTATCTATTGTGTTTAAAAAAAGAGTCCACCCTTATGAATCAAAGGACTTACAAGACAGTTTAATGCGAGAATCAAAGGTTGATTCTAGCTATCTGATTTTAATTATTGCTTCCTGCGCAATTGCGACTTTTGGTTTACTGACTAATAGCGCCGCTGCAATTATCGGAGCGATGATAATTGCACCTTTGATGTTACCCATACGCGGCATGGCATTTAGTGCTTTAGAAGGAAATGTACGTTTGTTTCGCACCGCTTCCCATGCTGTGGGTTTGGGAAGTGCGATCGCTGTGAGTTTGGCTTGGATAATTGGCTTATTGTCGGGTATTTCTAGCTATGGAAGTGAAATATTAGCTCGTTCTCAACCCACTTTAATGGATTTAGCAATTGCCATAGTCGCTGGAAGTATCAGCGGCTACGCTAAAGTACAGCCAAAAGTTGAAACTAGTTTAGCAGGTACGGCAATATCTGTAGCTTTAATGCCGCCCATATGCGTAATTGGACTAGGTTTAGCACAGGCAGATTGGAGTCTTAGTTTAGGAGCTACTTTACTTTATTTAACCAACTTATTCGGAATTACTCTCTCATGTATGGTCAGTTTTTTTCTTAAAGGTTATACACCTATCCACAAAGCACGGCAAGCTTTAGGTTGGGTATTAGCACTTACAGGTATTTTGGTAGTTCCCCTGACTTTAAGTTTTATATCGCTAGTTAGGCAAACTCGTTTGGAAGCCAATATTAAAAGAGCTTTTCTCAGTAAAACACTAACTTTTAAAGAAGTGAAGTTAGATAAAACTGAAACAAATTGGTTAACTAATCCTCCTGAAATTCGTTTAACAGTGCGCAGCAGAAAACCTTTGACACGAAAGCAGGTAGGACTTTTAGAGGACTTTATTAATAAACAGATGGAAGGGAAATATACACTGGTTATTGAAATTCCCAAGGTAGTAGAAGTGAGGAGGTGAGGAGACAAGGGAACAAGAAAATAGAGGTAAATTTACTTTGAGATTGCCGCATTTATGACCAAGGATTCTTGTAAAGTCGCAATTTTTGTTTCAAAACTAACCATAAGAATGGTAAATCGTCGAGCAAATATCTTTTCCACAGACGATGAGGTTCAGATGAAAGTCTGTACAACCATTCCAAACCAATTTCGCTCATCCATTGAGGTGCGCGTTTCATACTGCCAGCTTCAAAGTTAATCGTTGCGCCAATCGCTAAGAAAACTTTGACATTTTTTAATTGATGTTTAAATTTATCCAGCCACAATTCTTGTTTTGGCGCACCAACACCGATGCCTAACACAGTTGCACCTGAATTGTTAATCAACTGAACAATATTACGGCATTCTTGCTCGTCATGTTCAAAACCAAAGGGAGGCGAATAAGTCGCCACTACCATATTTCTCCCAACCCTCGAATTGATTTTCTGTTGAGCAATTTTTGCCGTTTCTCCCAAACCACCTAATAAAAATATTGTCATGTTTTTATCGTGTTTGTAACGAGTGTAAAAAGCTGGAAATAAGTCAGAACCAGATATTTTTTCTTGAATAGGAATACCTAAAAATTTAGATGCGTATATCA
>JBCBQE010000566.1:0-4859 GCA_039820385.1 Cyanobacteria bacterium J06635_10 | reverse complement strand
AAGTAAGTCGGCGTTAAAAACATCAAGGTATGTCCGCTAACGCAAGGTTTTGAGCATGATTTACAGTTTGACAAAATGATGAATTGCCTGATGAATCGGAATTTGAATTATGAATTCTGTTCCCTGTAGGGGTTTGGAACAAAATTTTATTTGACCTTGATGTTTTTCTGTAATAATTTGATATGTGATAGGCATACCCATGCCCGTTCCTTTTCCTACAGGTTTGGTAGTAAAGAAGGGGTCAAAAATATTCTTTTGAATATGTTCTGGTATACCCAAACCATTATCTGCGATGGTAACTTGCACCAGTTGTGAATTAATTACAGATGTACGAATTCTGATTTGATTGTAATTATCTTGGATTTGTTGATAGCTGTGTTTGATATTAGCTTCTTCTATAGCATCAATAGCGTTTACGAGAATATTCATAAAAGCTTGGTTTAATTGTCCGGGATAGCATTCAACTGGTGGTAAGCTATCATAATCTCGAATTACTTGAATCTCAGGACGTTCTGATGTGGCTTTGAGCCGATGTTGCAGAATCATTAAAGTGCTCTCAATGCCTTCATGAATATCAACTACTTTAAATTCAGCCTCATCCATACGGGAAAAATTTCGCAGTGATAAAACTATTTGACGGATGCGCTCGGTACCTACTTTCATCGAAGCAACTATTTTAACAGCATCTGACTGCACGAATTCGAGATCGACTTCTTCAGCTTTCTCCTGGATTTCCCCTACCGGATTGGGGTAGTTTTTTTCATAAAGTTGCAAAAATTCTAAGAGTATTTGCGTATATTCCTCTACATGGTCCAGGTTGCCGTGAATAAAGTTAACTGGATTGTTGATTTCATGAGCAACTCCTGCTACTAACTGCCCCAAGGCTGCCATTTTCTCAGATTGTACTAACTGAATTTGGGACTGTTTTACCTGTTGTAAGGCTTGTGTGAGTTCGGCTGTACGTTCGGCTACTTGCTGCTCTAAATTTTGCGTGAGGTGCTGTAATTTTAACTGTGTTTTGACACGAGCAATTAATTCGGCTTCTTGAAATGGTTTTGTCACATAATCGACTGCTCCTAAGTTTAGTCCCCTGACTTTATCAGTAGAATCTGCAAGAGCAGTCATAAAAATTATCGGTATATCTTGAGTTTTCTTACAAGCTTTGAGACGACGACAAGTTTCAAAACCATCGATGCCGGGCATCATTATATCAAGTAGAATTAAACTAGGTAAACTGAGTTGTGCTTGACTAATGGCTAATTCACCGTCAGTAGCGATCGCCACTTCAAACTCAGCATCATTTAAGGCTTCGGAAAGAACTTCTAAGTTGGCAAGAGTATCGTCTACAACTAAAATTAAATCTGAATCGTTCATAATAATTTATTTCTTATAATTTATTTCTTTAAACATTATTTAATAATAGTTAATTTATATATAGATTCTTGAATAAAAGTTGTGATATTTTTGATTTGAAATCCCTTAGCTTGTTCTGCGATATGTTGAACAAAAGCAGCGTAATCTGGATTTTGTTGTTCTAGAGTTTGAGCAGCTGCTACCAGCTTTTTTAATCGACCTTGTTGGGCAAGCTGAAGCAACTTTTCCATTTCTGCCGGTGTGGGTAATACCATATCTGCGGTAGTAGTTTTTGTCTTGCTACCGTTGTGCTGATGTAATGACTCAGCGGTATCGGCAGCAACGATGGATTCATATTTCCAGGTAATCGGTAAATATTTTTGCACTAACTTAAATAATTCATCCGCTTGTACGGGTTTCGCTAAGAAAGCATCACCACCAGCATCCAAACTTTGCTGTCGATCCATCATAGAAACAGATGCAGAAGATACAATCACTGGAGTAGTCTTGAGTATTTCCGATTTCTGGATTTCCTGCATAAAAGCATATCCGTCCATGATTGGCATTATTAAGTCAGTAATAATTAAATTTGGCTTTATCTGAATCGCTTTATTAAAGCCATCTTCCCCATTTTCCGCTTCAATCACTTTAAATTTGAGTGGTTCGAGTAAACTAACGATTACCGAGCGGTTTTCCCACTTATCATCAACCACTAATATCTTTTGTAACTTCCCTTCATAACCAATTAATTGCTCTTGGGTGTTATTCATAGCATTATCTTGCCATTCGTTGGCTAGAGGAAAATCCACCTCAAAAGAAAAACTACTACCCACTCCTAACTTACTTTTAACTTGAATCTCACTACCCATAAGATTGATAATATTATGAGTAATAGCAAGTCCCAAACCGGTTCCTTCAGCTTGTCGTTTTCCTTCACCAACTTGTTCAAAGGGCTGGAAAATTTTTTCTAAGGAATCCTGACTCATACCAATTCCAGTATCATTGATTTGGAAGCGGAGCCTGATGTTATCTGGTTTTTGCGTAAAGCTAGAATCAATTACCTCTACCTGAAATGTTACTTTGCCTGCTTCGGTAAATTTGACAGCATTTCCTAATAAATTAATCAATACCTGACGCAGCCGTTTATCATCGGTTAGAATACCTTCTGGTACATTTACATCTGGTAAATAAACAAAATCAACGCCTTTTTGTTCGGCTCGAATGCGAATAATTTCTCCAATTCCTTGCAGGAAAGAAGGTAGATGAATTGTCTGCGGTTGTAATTCCAGTTTGCGAGCTTCAATTTTGGAGATATCTAAAATGTCATTAATTAAAGTTAATAAATGGGAACCACATTGGTGAATGATATTAATTCCCTTTTTTTCTTTTTCTCCCCAGGTTTGGGAACGATTGAGGATTTGAGCATAACCCAGAATCCCATTCAGAGGAGTACGGAGTTCGTGACTCATATTGGCTAAGAATTCACTTTTTGCCTGGTTAGCATTATCTGCGGCTTCTCGCCTCTGTTCTAAGGAACTATGAGAATCAGCTAATCTAACTGCCATTTGGTTAAATTCTTGCGCCAATTGTTCAATTTCATCGCCTGTGTGAATCTGCAAACGATAACTTAAATCTCCCTTACCCAACTTTGTCGCACCAATTTGCAGAGCTTGAATCGAGCGAATTACTGGTAGTAATGTCAGGGAAAATTGAGCAATGAAAATCAGCAGTACTATTCCGATTAAGCAATAGGTTGTAATGGCTGCATTGTATGTAAATTGTGCCGCAGCTTTCTGGTTAATAGCATCTTCCTGTTGTACTTCTTCTACTAAAGTATCGAGAAATAACACAATATCATCTTGGAATGAATTGATGGCTTGAACATCTTGTTGTATCTGAAATTGGGAAGAATTCTCCTCTTGTGTAATCTTATTAACTAAGCGGACAAGAAATTGATGACGGCGATGCACCACTTCCGGTTGCTTCGCTTCTGGTATCAATTGTTTTATCTCTGACAAACTGCTTAAAAAACTGCTCATCGCTTGCTCATAGCTTCTCAAATAGATAGTATTACGATTGAGCAAAAGATAGTTTTGTAGTGCCGAAATTTGCTTTTCTAAAGAAAGGCTAAGTTTTTGGCTTGTACGAACTGCACGATTAGTGCGATCGCGGCTTTGTTCGACGGATTTTTCCATTTGTTTGATAAGGATTGTGCCACCCCCAAGTAAAGCAGTAACTAATCCCACAGAAATAGCTGTAGAAGCGATAAATTTAGTGATAATCTTCATTGTTCAATCACTTTGTTAGACTTGAGACGGTTGTAGATTTGTCGTATTTCCTCAAAGTTTGCATCTTTGACTAAGGTATAGCCAGCAGTTTCAATACCATGTATATTTGCTACTCCAACTGGAGCATCAATCAAAGCTTTTTGTATTTGCTCGATTACTTCTGGTGAGAACTTCTTGGTATTGATAACTACAGGAGTTGCTGGTATAGGCCGAGATTCCCAAATAATTTTGTAATGATTATCACTAAAAGTTCCCGATTTTTGATTTTTTAGAAAAATTGCCTTATCGTTAGCGATCGCATCTACCACACCATCTGCTAAATCTTTTACAGCTTTATCGTGACTACCAGAATAGTGAATTTTAGTAAAATCTTTTGTTGGCTCAATACCTGCTGTTTGTAAGCCATCCATCGGTATAAGAAACCCAGAAGTAGAAGATGAACTAACAAAAGCAAAACGCTTTCCTTTTAAATCTTGTAGCGATTTGATATTTTTGGTAGTATTAGCAACAATAGCGCTGGTGTACCAAGGTCTGCCACTGTTTTTATCTATTGGTGCTGCTATTGGCTTGATATTAGGATTGCGTTTATTAGCTTTGATATAAGTTAAAGCTCCTAAATACGCTATATCAACTTCTTCTTGAACAATTAGATCCACTGCATCTGTATAATTTTTAGTAATTCGGAAGCTAACAGGGCGTTTGAGAATTTGCTCTAGATATTTTGCTAAAGGCTGTAATTTTTCTTGCTGCTGTTTAGTACTTTGGGCAGGAAGTACAGCCACTCGTAAAGGCTTGCCAATAGAAGGATTTACGGATACGTTTTTTTCAACTTGAGAAATTTTATCAACAGACTTTGAACTACAACTACAGCAAATTGCACTAGTACATAAGAGCAAGGTAAATATCACCGAATACCTAAGTAATTTCATCAGTATAATCTCTTTGAGATAGTAGCTTATTCCTATCAGTATTAATTGATAGTGTTCCCAAATTTTTCAAAAAAGTTTCAATAATTGGTAATATAGCGTTTTTCGGTTGAGGTCTTTCTTTTGAAATCCGCTATACAAGGCTCTTCAAATGCTACTTCTGGCTGAAAGTTTATTACTTCCCAGATGTTTATAAAATGATTTTTAAAATAATTTTCAATTCCTGTCAAAACAATTTCTCAAAACAAATTTAGGGAATCTTCACGCTGCCTATGCAAAATCGCGGTTTTGC
>JBCBQE010000565.1:0-4862 GCA_039820385.1 Cyanobacteria bacterium J06635_10 | reverse complement strand
TTTAAACTTTCTTTGATAATCTAGAAAACTGTGTTCGCTTCTAATTGTTCTTTTGCGAGTTTGAAAATATATTTTCTCAAACTGCTCGTAAAACTCTTTAAAAGTAATGCTGTTCTTTTTTTTAGCTTGTTGCCCTAAATATTTTTCATTCCAAACAAAAATTTTACGAGCTATTAGTTTTCCTAGCTCATAGGCTTCTTCTTCAGCAGTCTTTAAACCATCAAAATTTGCTGGGATACCTAAAGATATCTTGTATTGCTTTCTATCCTTCCCTTGCTTATGAGTATCACCTGGTTTCAGGGGAAGTGTAGCTCTAAGCTGTATTCCACCTTTGCTTGCTTCAATAGATACTTTCGCTTTACTAGATTTCAGTCGCTGATTCACTTTTATTAGCTCTTGCTCAAATTTCATATTGTGATGTTCTTTTGTCGCATCTACTATCTTCTTCCTACCCCTATAACTTCCATCAGAAGTAGCAGGAACATCAAAATCACTGAAAACCTTACCCTGTATATCTTCCATTAGTTGACTAAAAGTTGACTAATTTTTTGACTGTTTAACTTGAACAATTGCTTGAATCAAAGTGTTCATATGAAACAGTTTAGGAGATATCAAGGGTTGAAGTAAAGATAGTAATATCTCATCCCTCCACTCACCAATCGTGTCGAAAGTTTATTTGACTCGTTTGGTGTTTGGCGATGTTTAAGTTATATCAGTCGCTTTTCCCCAAGCTTTTAAACTCTTTCGGCTAAGATTTATTAAGTTTATTAAATTTGTACTCAAATCCTACAATCTCTGTAGTGGAAGGGTTATAAAGTTCTAAAATTTTTTTTCCGGGTTGGGGTACTAGTATTATTCGACTGAGGTACTAGCATTTACGTTCACAGGTACTTGAATTATTGCACTCTGGTCAAAAGTAATTCTAGAAAGAGTTTCACCTATTTCCGGCTTTGGTTTCGTCACTCACTGCAATGTACTCGAAACCGTCTTAGTTAATGTTTCAAACACTTTTATCTGTTATCGGACATCAGATAAAGGCTAAAGGGGTAAAAGCTGGAGCAGTGCTACCGCTAACTGCTCCAGTGATTCGCGAAATTCAATTCTGTAACTAAGATATCATTTTTTTTTGCACAGAAGACGCAAATAAGGTTTTCTTAATTTTTACTTCATAATGTATTTCCATGAGGCTGGAAATGAAGTCATATCAGGGCTAAAGTCTAATCCTTCGTTTGAAGGTAATGAGAATAATTTGCTATAAGTTCGGATTTCTTCTTATATTGCCACAGCCTGCTGATTATTGCAATTACTGTAGTTCTCAGGTAATGGGGAAAAAATTTGAGTTATATGTCTGGGGAGGGATGCAATCGGTTATATTCAGGCTTTTGCTGTCAAACTAAGTAAGAAGTAAACAACGAGCGGGTGCTGGGAGAAAGGTTATGAAGGCGATGGTAATCCGAAAATACGGTGGTGCTAATGTCTTTGAATATGAAGAAGTAGAAGCACCAAAAATAAAACCTTCAGAGTTATTGGTGAAAGTTCATGCTGCGGGGGTTAATCCGGTTGATTGGAAAATTCGCAAAGGAATGCTCAAAATCATCACCGGCAATAAATTTCCGATGATTTTGGGGTTTGATTTGGCGGGAGTTGTTTTGGAAGTCGGATCTCAAGTCAGAGACTTTCAAGTAGGAGATGAAATTTATGGCTCCCTCGGTGTACCTGGAGGGGCTTATGCTGAACTAGCAGTTATACCGCAAACAGTTGCTGCCCTAAAACCAACAAATATCAGCTTTGAATCAGCAGCAGCTTTACCAGTGGCAGCTCTGACGGCTTTACAATCCCTACGAGAAAAAGCCAATATTCAACGATCGCAAAGCGTACTTATTAATGGAGCTTCCGGTGGCGTAGGTATTTTTGCAGTTCAAATAGCTAAAGCTTTGGGAGCAGAAGTCACCGGAGTTTGCAGCAGCAAAAACCTTGATTTTGTTAAGTCATTGGGAGCCGATTCTCTCATTGACTACACCCAGCAAGACTTTACCCAAATAAGAGCGCAGTACGACATTATTCTCGATGCAGTTGGTAAGCAAACTTTTGATAATTGTGAAAAAATTCTCAAGCCTAAGGGAGTTTACGTCACAACCCTACCTACTCTCCCAAATATTGTGCCAATTGTATTAACAAATTTATTTGGCACTAAAAAAGCTAAATTCATTCTTGCTCAACCCAACAGGGCTGACTTGCTTTATCTCAACGAGTTAATTGAAACGGGTAAACTTCGAGTGGTTATTGACTGCATCTATCCCTTACAAGAATTAGCCGCTGCTCATACATATAGTGAAACCGAACGAGCAAAAGGCAAGATAGTAATTCGTACTATCGTTTAAATGGCGTTGCCGATTTTATATGAAACGAATTTGTTAAATAAACGAAACCCGTGTAGAGACGTAGCATTGCTACGTCTCCTCTCTATTTCTCCTAATTTTCAAGAACTAATTTTCAAGAGTGTATTTACCTACACAGAAAAATCTAAAAAAAACATAAATAAGTTGCTTGCCTTAAGGCTCTTAGCAATACAATAATTAGTAGCTACATATACAAAAGTTTGCTCCTTTGGCTTAAATATCTTGGATTTTGAGTACATATTTAAGCTATTGTTGTGCAGCAATTTTTTTGATAAAAATCGCTTCAAAATACTGCTACTTAAGGTTTTTTCAGTGAGTACATTAATCATTAGACCTTTACCCGCTAAATACTAGAACCCATTACCCGTAAATACTAGTCCCCTCACCCCTTAAAAAAGTTATAACCTTCTTACAGTATAGATTTGAGGTTATTGAGTACAGATTTAATCAAATTCAATAAATCCAATGGATAGTAAAGCAGCTGGTGTTGATAATACCATCTGATATAAGCAGACAATAGCACATCGCTTAAATAATTCAGACATTACCGATGCTACAATCGGATGAGCATATCCGCAATTATAAATTTGCAAAAAACACAGATGGTGCAAACACCTCTGTCCATGAAAATCAACCCAGAGCGAATTTTATTCAGCTTCTACTAAAAGATTTTCGCATTATTTTCGATCGCGATCCAGCAGCACGTAATTGGTTAGAAGTTTTACTCTGCTACCCTGGATTTCACGCACTATGTTTGCATCGTCTAGCCCATTGGTTGTACCGTCGTCAAATTGGTTTGATTCCCCGCTTAATTTCCCATTTTGGCAGATTCTTGAGTGGAATTGAAATTCATCCTGGTGCACAAATTGGCGAAGGCGTGTTTATAGATCATGGTACGGGAGTTGTTATTGGTGAAACCGCTATTGTGGGAGATTACACCCTAATCTATCAAGGTGTTACTCTTGGCGGTACTGGTAAAGAATCTGGTAAACGTCATCCAACTATCGGTAAACACGTTGTCGTCGGAGCCGGTGCTTCCATTTTAGGCAATATCCAAATAGGCGATCGCGTTCGTGTTGGTGCAGGCTCGGTTGTGTTGCGAGATGTTCCTCCCAGTTGCACAGTGGTAGGAATACCAGGGCGGCCAGTTTCTCGCAAGCAGGATGTTCGTCTTTCACCTTTGGAACATGGAAAGCTTCCAGATTTAGAAGCTACCGTAATTTGTTCCTTAATGCAACGGGTGGAACAACTAGAAAAACAATTGCAAAATCTAAATATTGATGCACCTCAAAAGGAACTTTTGAGGAAAGAAGGTTAATAATGTTACCGCCACCTAGTTCTAATGTCCTGCATCAAATTGTGCAGATTCCCTACTTCCTACGCTGGCAAATTTACCATCGCTTGCAAGAGTTAGAAATTCCCTGTTACTGTCGGGAAGATGGTTCTTTGCAGGTACAATTGAATAGTTGGATTGCGGCAATTTTGCTTCGTTCTATCGTAATTCAATTTACAGCATCTCGACTTTCATTAATTGATTGGTTGGAAAGGTGTTGGCAGCTTTAAAAACTTTGTACCTACCGGCGTTTCTATGGTTTTAAGCATAAAAATAATTGTGCAACATTAATTATCTATTAATTAAGGTTTCCTGAGAAATAAAAGGTAGGTAACAAGGCTTCCATTTATGATAAAAAATGTCAGTTAAACTAAGCCGTGTTTCTTTATAAATAAAGAGGTTACTTGTTCTATGATGCTAACACCTCACAGCGATTCCAAATTCATTAACTTCTTACAAAAGGAGCTTTTACTTACTAGTTGTGATATTGCTGTGGCGGTGCGAAAGAGTAGGTTAAATAAAGGACCACTACCAATGCTACTTTGGCAATACGGTTTAGTTGATATAGAGCAGTTAGAAAAAATTTTTGATTGGTTAGATGCTCAATGTTGAAATATTTTTAACTTTATTTAGTAGTGTATTTACCACAAAATACTCATAAAGCATTCAGAATTTTAACTAATTAGAACGGTCCCTTTATCAGTCAATTTTCTAAGTATGTCATTCGACTCAAAACTGTATTTTTAATTCAAAAAAATAACTAAGAGGCTCCCCATGTTTACTACTTTAATTTCTGGTATTAGTCTATTAATATTTTCTACATTAGCTAATACTTATATGATATCTATGCTACTTGAAGAAGCTCAGGATATTTCCAGCGAAGAGAATTATTAATTTATACATAAATCTGGTTCTTTGTCATACAGAAAATCCCTGTTTATCGGATAAGAATAATTAAGGATGAATATGGAATTATAAAGACGATAATCAAAGTTTTTCGTAATTCACAATTTATCAAAAATGATTCATCCGTTGCTATTGCTGTTCGCGAGACTTTACTGATAGTCAAAACCACAATCATTCAGGGGTATTAACAACAATCCCATAGAGGTATTTTTGGAGATGAATCA
>JBCBQE010000564.1:0-4879 GCA_039820385.1 Cyanobacteria bacterium J06635_10 | reverse complement strand
TAAAGCCAATACTTTTATAAGTTTCTAATTCTTGTGTTGTACAAGCGATAAGAATTAGAAACTTATAAAAGTATTGGCTTTAAGCAAATAGATATACAGAAGCTGCCAAAAAAAATACGTTTCGGTGGTTGGTTAAATCAATTATTTGGCGGTAAAAATTTGGTTTATATACCCAAAAAATAATAACTGTTATTACCTAGTACTCTACCAAGGGAACACAGCCGATGTGAATAATGAGAACAAAAAGTAATTTTCTACCCCCACGCCACTTCTTCCCCCTCCTTACCCCCACCCGGCATCTTTGGGCTATCCGAGTACTAGTGTGAGTATCTTGCCGCATATCAATGCCGCAATTACAAAAAATCAAACCTGCAAAACCTCTACCTCTTCCCCAGCATTAACCAATGACTTCCCAACCTTCAAAACAGCTAAAGCATTAGTTTGAGCTAAATTAATCAAATTACCAGAACTTTTACTACCACCAGCAGCGCTAAATTGATAAACACCATCAACTAAACTCAACCTTCCCCAAATGTAAGTTTCCCGCTTACCGTTGGAACTTAAATTATCCCGAGTTGTGGCTCTAACAAAAGTGGGTTGCCAACCTTCCGCAATTGAGGAAAGTTTCTTAATTACTGGTTGTACGAAACGCCAATAAGTTGCCAAAGCTGAAACCGGATTCCCCGGTAAACCGAAATATATAGGAGTATTCGCCATGGGGAAAGTCGCCACAGTAAGAGGCTTCCCTGGTTTCATGGCTACGGCATGCACTTTGATTTCTCCTCCCAGAGATTCGAGAATTTTTTCGACGTAATCGTAATCTCCTACCGAAACTCCACCGGAAGAAAGTACTATATCGGCGTTATTAATCGCTTCAGAAATCGCTTCAAAGAGTGCTTCAGGCTCATCTTTGATAATTCCTAACATCAAAGCTTCCCCACCACATTGTTTTACCAAAGCAGCTAAAGCATACTGATTGGAATCAACAATTTGTCCCGGTTGCAATGGTTTGTCGGGGGTTACTAATTCGTTACCCGTAGATAAAATAGCTACACGAGGACGACGATAAACTTTTAAGGTAGTACATTGTGCGGCAGCTAAAACAGCTATTTCTGGTGCATTTAGTTGAATTCCCGCTGGTAATAATTCGGTTCCGGATTGGTAGTAAGAAGCACGATGCCTGACAAATTCTTGGGGTTTTGGTGCAGCAAGGATAAATACGCGTGAGCCATCGCGGCGGGTATTTTCCTGCATAACTACAGTATCAGCACCTTTGGGCATTATTGCACCGGTAAAAATTCTCGCTGCTTGTCCCGATTGGATGTTAGATTGGGGTTGATAGCCTGCGGGAATATCCTCAACAAGTTTTAAAACCGCTGGCTTTTCCTCACTGGCGATCTTAACATCTTGATAAATTACGGCATAACCATCCATAGCGGAGTTATCCCAGTGAGGAAAATCGAGTTTACTGGTTACGGGTGTAGCTAAAGTACGTCCTGTAGCTGATAATAAATCAACTGTTTCTATATATTGTTGATTATTAAAGGGTTTTACTAAATTAAAGATAATATTTTCGGCTTCATTGACTGAGTGCATTGGGATTAAATCCTATTTGCGATCGACTAAATATTTTTGGCTTTTGATTATCTAATGCAAGACTTTCACCTGTCTTCGATGAATTTTCATCATCTATCCCCTGCAACAACATTTTTCCCAATGTGGCTGCTATACTTAAGCGTGATTCCTAGAGCCATTGATAGTAGTATAGCTATTAGCGATACCTATTTGGTCTAGACTTGGCATCACCGAATCCCTAGTACTCAACCAAATCAAAATACTGGGTAAGGGTAGAGAGGGGGATTCGTGGAAGAGCGTTATTGCTCCCGCTTTCGTTAACGCAGGTGGATTACTATAACTCAACCTGAAAAGTGCCAATTAGGCTACTCTCTAGACATTAAGCCTAAGAGAATAGTTGAAATGGTACAACCTTATGTGAGACAATGAATATTTGTGTTATTATCTGCTGGCTTAGATTGTTTGTCTAATTATGGCTAAAAATAAAGGTGTCCGTATAATAGTGACACTAGAATGTACTGAGTGTCGCACTAACGCTAACAAGCGTTCCCCTGGAGTTTCTCGTTATACGAGTACTAAGAATCGTCGCAATACAACTAATCGTTTAGAACTGAAAAAGTTCTGTACCCATTGCAACACCCATACCGTTCATAAGGAAATTAAGTAGAAATGGCTTATTATCGTCGTCGTCTCTCTCCCATTAAACCAGGAGAACCCATAGATTATAAAGACGTTGATTTGTTGCGTAAATTTATTACCGAACGAGGTAAGATTCTACCACGTCGGATTACTGGATTAACCGCTCAGCAACAGCGAGCTTTAACCGCATCAATAAAACGCGCCAGAATATTGGCTTTATTGCCTTTTGTTAATGCCGAAGGTTAAATTGAGTTTTTGGATTATCCATATATGGGCATCGTCACAAGACATATATGGCTTTACTTATATGGATTCCAAAATCTAAAATAAATTTTTGTATTCAAGATGGTTTGATTTTGGGATTTTATATTCTTATACTTAATCATCCAAAATCTCAAAAAATGAAAATTTGAATAAAGTATAAGGCTTGTGGAAAAGGGGACGCTGGTAGAATTTAGGAATCAAGGCGATCGCCGTTTGGGTGTTGTAGAGCGCCCAGATGGAAAAAGCCGTTGGATTGTGGTGAGCTCTCAAGGACAATCCAACAGTCTCGCGCCGAGGCAATTTACCTACAAAGTTGTCGGAGAAACCTACAAGCCATCAGATATACCAGATTTCCTGCAACAGGTAGAGTCATATTTAGATCCTTCGAGTTTGGAAGTGGCTTGGGAATTGCTGGTAGAGGATGGTGAGTCTGTAACTCCCGAAGAAATGGCAAACTTGCTATTTTCCTCAAGCCTACCAGCTCAAGTTTATGCTGCTTATTGTTTGTTATCGGACGACAAAATTTATTTTAAGCAAAAAGGCGACAGCTACGAACCACGAAGCGCTACGGCTGTTGCAGAGCGCAAACATCAGTTAGAAGTAGAAGCCCTCAAAGCTAAGGGACAGCAAGAATTTTTAGCAAAAGTACAGCAGGCACTCAATAATGAAGCTGTAGAATGGCAAAAGCACGATCGCCACAGACTTGAAGCGCTAGAAAAATATGCGGCATTACTCGCCGATGTAACCCGGGGTGGAGTAAATTATGATTCTTTGGCCCGTGCCTACCCCCCACCCGCACAAGTTTTAGAAACAATGACGATGCTCGATCGCACTGCAACTCCCCAAGGAGCGTTTCAGTTACTCGTTGATTTGGGTTGGTGGAGTTCAAATGAAAACTTGTTTCTACGTCGTTCCTCAATTCCGGTTCAATTTCCTAGTAAGGTAATAGATGTGGCCCATGAACGCTTAAACGCTCCTCCTCCAGATCCAGATAAAAACCGTTTGGATTTAACTAATCTGAAAGTTTATACGGTTGATGATGAAACAACTACCGAAATTGATGATGGTTTAAGTTGGGAAATGCTTCCCGACAATCGGGAAAGAGTGTGGGTACATATTGCAGATCCGACTCGATGGCTTGTACCTGAAGATGAATTGGATTTAGATGCTAGAAAGCGCGGCAGTACGGTGTATTTGCCAACGGGAATGGTTCCCATGTTCCCAGAAATATTGGCAACTGGCCCCATGAGTTTGGTACAAGGAGAAATATGTTGTGCTTTAAGTTTTGGAATTATTTTAAATGAAACTGGTGCCGTAGAAGATTACAGCATTCACGCAAGTTTAATCAAACCCACTTATCGCCTTACTTACGAAGATGTGGACGATATTCTCGAATCTGGCGTACGAGAAGAACCAGAAATTGCAGCCCTAGGAAAATGGGCAAAGACTCGTAAGTCTTGGCGCTACGAGCAAGGAGCCATCAGCATCAGTATGCCTGAGGCAACAATCAAGGTTAAAGATGATGAAGTTAACATTGAAGTATTAGATGATTCTCATTCGCGACAACTAGTAGCCGAAATGATGATCCTTGCCGGTGAAGTTGCTGCTAATTATGGTAAAATTAATAACATTCCCTTACCTTTTCGCGGTCAGCCGCAACCAGAGTTACCACCGGAAGAAGAATTGTTGCTCTTACCAGCCGGTTTTGTCCGTGCTTGTGCGATGCGTCGCTGCATGCCAAAGAGCGAAATGAGCATAAATCCCTTACGTCATGCCGGTTTAGGGTTAGAAAATTATACGCAAGCTACTTCCCCGATTCGTCGTTATAGTGACTTACTGACTCACTTTCAAATCAAAGCTCATCTTAGAGGTGACACTCCCCCTTTCACAGCAGAACAACTGAAGGAAGTTGTGATGAATGTTACTAGCATTACTCAGGAAGTGGTAATGGTGGAACGGCAAACTAATAGATATTGGGCATTAGAATATTTACGCCGCCATTTAGATAAAGCTTGGGATACTACAGTTTTAATGTGGTTGAGAGAAGATAGTAATTTAGCACTAATTTTGTTAGAAGATTTAGGTTTGCAGTTACCTATGTTCTTTAAACGCGCTGTGAATTTAGGCGAGGAAATTTTAGTCAAAGTTATTCACGCAGACCCCCAAAAAGATATAATTCAGTTTCAAGAGATTGTTTATCAAGAAGTTTGATTTATTGGGCATTGGGCATTGATAATTGTTTTAATATGTAGGGTGTGTGACGGCTACGATAAATTATCGGTAATAACGAAAAAATAAATACTGCCGTCACGCACCATCAGCAATAATTGAATAATTAAACGAAGGTTTGAGCGGAAGAGCCGAAGTGCCGAAGTTGTTTGGAATATCTATGGGGATTTAA
>JBCBQE010000563.1:0-4890 GCA_039820385.1 Cyanobacteria bacterium J06635_10 | reverse complement strand
GTAAGTTCATTGCCTTCGAGCATCTGGGGAACTTACGACCTTCTAAAGGTAAGTATTCAAGACGCTCTAATCAAAAGAGAAGCTACTGGTTGAAATCTAAAATCTTTAATAACACGAAGAATTTTGCCTATCAAGATTATGGAATATTAACCACTCGCGTTAATCCACGCCATACTTCTAGGTTAGACCCTTGGGGTAATCAAGTTCATAGAAGTGATATTATTCCATTATCTGTGGTCAAAGGTAAAGAAGTTTATAACCCCGGTGCTACTTGGGTGAAATCAGCTTCTGGATATACTGCCCATAGTGGGGTAAATGCCGCAAGAAATATAGGCATGAAAGCTATAGTGCGACACAGAACTAACCTAAAGTTTGTGGTTGAGTCACAGGACAATACCCTTACTTTGGGGAAAGCCTAGATTAGTGATTTTCTAGGTGTACAATCTGGCTAGTAAAGAGTAGCTACCTCCTCTCAGATTGTACCAGGACATGGAACTAAAGTTCTTGAGCGATTGTCCTAACTGTTTCTAGTAACTATCGGTTAGGTGGTTGAGTCTAGGACTCCCTTGCTGCCAAATCCGCAACTATGCCAGAGATAGAGAAACGTAACACTAATTGTAATGAATTTTCGGATTTCTTACGATATAATGGTTGCTCTATCCTTAATATATTTCGTAAAAATACGTTTAGCAGTTTCCTCTAAACGCTCATTATTTTCCATTATCAACTCAGCATAAATTAATAACGGGTCTATGATAGGTTCAGATTGATTATAATCATAAGCGTTATAAGAGCCAAATTGCTTACAAAAAATAATTTCGCCTTCTGGACAAGGCTTTAGTTTCAGTTGTTCAGCTATTAATTGATAGTTTTCCTTAACATATAAAACTGCCCTTGTAGGAATAAGATAAGAAGTTGCTATTGCAGCTCCTAATTCTCCACCAATTAGAAAGTTATTTTCCTTTACTTTTTGAATAAGGGATGTCGAAAAGACCGTAAATTTACTTTTTATAATAGTTGTAAAAGTTCCGAGTAGCAATTCTTGTCTTAAAGTTTCAGCATAACCCATTTTCCAACGTTGTAGAAGTTTACTATACCGGGTAATCATATATTTACCATCACGTTGCCTTTGTAAATAACCTAGTTTATATAAATTCTTTAAAGTATCGTTTACTGTTACAGATGTGACTCCAGCAGCAAGAGCTAATTCTTCCGATGACGTTCTTAAAATATCGGGAGATTTCAGCAGAATATAAATAACTTTGAGACTATTGGAAGTAATTTCTGAATGAGATACTGATTTTTCTTGAAACAGATTTTTCCCACGAATAAAAATATATGCAGCGGGACTATTTAGATAAATATTACCATTCGTGTCGATAAACTCAATATTATTTGCTACCAACTTATTGATAGCAGCTTCTGATAAAGAACGAGTAATAAGAAAGAGTTTTTCATTTATTTTTTTTGCTGAAGTAATAAATCATTTATGATGAACTCAGCCGTTATGCTAGTCACATCCGGCTGAATAGCGTACATATAATCAACCGACTTTAAAGGACTGTGGATTGTTATTACTCCTTTGTCTTCACTATCGACTTGCTTGGCTCCCGGTGTGTTCTTTGAAGTGATATGGATATTTGGCAATACAATCAGATTCTCTAAACACTGCTGTAATAGTTTTTCATGTTGCATACCAGATTGAAATTTTAAATTCAACTTATTCATATTAGCTAATATGATTAAACAAAGTTTGAAAGAGAAATTAAAAGAGTTGTTTTTAGAACGATAGAAAAAATTGAAAATTAATCCCAGGAGGTTGATTGTTGAAGAAATGGACCGAAAGCAGTTGAAAAAGCCCGCAAAAAAATTTAAGATTATATAAAAACATTGAATTATATTATTAAAGTTTAAGACGTTAAACAATTATGACTTCGCAAGAACTAGAAAACCAAATAAGAGCGCTACTACCGGCAGAAAAAGCTGCAATTATCCTTAATCTGACCCAGACCATCAACATAGAGGCAAAAGGCATTACTAAAACACCTGGTGTTTGTGGTGGAGAAGCTTGTATCACCGGAACTCGCATTGCAGTTTGGTTATTAGTTGAGGCGCGTCGTCTTGGAATTACTGAAGCCCAACTTTTGCAAGATTATCCACATATGAGTGCAGTCGCCCACCGTTAATGCTTGGATATATGCAGATGCTTATCCAGAAGAAATTGAGGTTGCGATTCGGAAGAACGAGGTTGCTTAAATAATGGCGCGTTTATATGCAGATGAAATGTTTCTACGGAGGGTTACTGAACTTCTAAAAGAAATGGGACAATAGTAATAGCTCAATATCAGAAGAGATATGTTAATTATTTAGCTTGAGTTTCCTTCAACTTTAAGAAAGCTCTAGCTTTTGCCATTCTCACAATATGCTCCAAATACTGATAACCTTGCCATATTTTTTCATCTTCAGCTGTTAAGCCAACAGTCCGATTTTTTTATAGTAAATTGCTAATCTGATTTTGAAGAGTTTCCGACGGACGCAAAGCAATAATAGCTTCGGGAGTAGGGAGGCTCGCTAAAAAATGTACCACTTCAGTTAGTCCTGAAAATCCAACTTGCGATTCGGTCATTTAACTCTCGCATCCTCAGTTCAATGGTGTATGGTAGTTTGTCTTCAAAAAGGTTCAGTTGAGCAGCAACCTCCAGAGGGTAGGTCGAAAGCAACTTGCATACTGTTAGTACATTTTTATTAAATATTATAAGACAAACTACTGAAGCAGCAGCGGTTCTGAAGTTGATACTCGCGCTGATGAATTAATGGGAGTAGCGCGATGCAGGTGAACTCGGAGTACAATTCTCAATTACATTAGTAAATTATCAATAAAACTAGGTTTTTAGTGGCGATACGCGAAGCGTCGCCCTTCGGGCTATCGCACCTTGAAATAACCTATTGTTGTTTGGCGCGTCGCATTTGCATTTGACCCCAGACGCGATGCAATATTATTAGTTGCAGGTGATAAGTCTCTTAGCAGTGAAAGTCGTTTTTACAAGCAACTAATCAAGACGGCTGATGACAGGCTTGAAGCACACTTAACTCAACTCAAAAATCAACACTTCGGAAAATTGAGAACAACCTATGGGAAAAACTTTTAGAGAAAAATTACAAGAGTTATCACCAGAACGACAGAAAAAAATCGAAGAAGAATCACAAAAGCTGATTGCAGAAGAAATGACCCGACAGCAATTGAGACAAGCTAGAAAGCTTACTCCACGAGATTGATGATGAAAATCAATTTATACAAATTCTACAGTGTAACCATCGGAAGGATTTCTACAAAAAAGGATGATTTAAATATCTATGAACTGATTCAGAACGCTTACTTTCCAAAATACATTGCACTTTAAAAATATAATAATGGTAGTTTTAAATCAACCAATATCAATCAGCAATATCCTTTAGTCCAAATCTAGTCCAAACACCGAAGTATGAATTTTACAAGCCTTTTGCAGCAAGGGTTTGAGGGAGTGGGCAATCGGTCTGCAAAACCTCCATCCGCCGGTTCAAATCCGGCTGTCGCCTTTTAGGAAATACAAGTATCGTAGGGCTTGAAAGCCCTTTTCTAATTTGTCCGCAAGGACTGATTTTTCAGGCTTCCATATAATTTTAGGTCACTTTTGGGGACTTCAGAGCAACAATTGGGGTAAAAATGGCTATGTTGAGGTGTTTACCCCAATAAGCCCTTTTGGGATAAAATTGAGGTAAAGTTACTTCCTTCCCTGTGGAAGATTGCCATTTCGGATTGAGGGAGTGAGTGAGAGAGGGATAAATTTTTATCCGGAAATCGCCAGGAGCGAGCGGAACGGGACTAACCTAAAAAATTTTCAAATTAACCCGGTAAAGTGAGAAATTATTGAGGATACGATTTGGTTTAAATATTTTTTTAAATGTCAATATCTTTTTACAAAAATTAATTACAAAAATTAACCAAGTTTAGCAGCTAATTTCTGGTAAATGTCATCTAAGTAAACAGGAATTACTGGTTTTCCTTTTTCTAAAATTGCGATTAGCAAAGCTAAACGCCCGAAGGGCGTAACGCCTTTTTCCGATTAAACTCAGATAGCTCTAATTTATCTAGCTTTTCGTCCCAACCCAACATAAAACGTCGAGGAACTTCTTCAGATACGACGGGTAGAATCAATTCCTTATCTTTGAGATGTTTAACTGTCGCAGCAGCACAAACAATAGAAGAAAAAGATTCCCAAGTTGGGTATGTAAAAATTAGGGTTTGGCACAACTTAAATTTCCGTAAATCTCCCCTTCATCCCATGACTATTATACTCGTTGAACGTCTTAATCCAGATGGTTTATTACGTGTATCAAGACCGATGTGGTTATCATTTGTTGGTTCCAAAATGCCGCCAATAAATGAACTTTGGAAATTTTATTTACGCCGTTTTGCAGTTGACCACTGGTATCGTTTTGTAAAACAGAGACTGCATTGGACTCTTCCAAAATTATCAACTCCACAACAGTGTGATAAATGGAGTGATTTGATGCCACTAATGACTTGGGAATTGTGGCTTGCTCGTGTTAGCGGAGCGTGACCGCAGGTCATTATTGTTAACGACAATCCACTCCCCTGGCAGAAGCCAACAACCAAACTAACTCCTGGAAGAAAGAGTTGCACAGGCTATGCCTGGGATTTTAATCCGGATTTCTACACCAGCAAAACCTCCAAAACTACGCGGTAAATCACCTGGCTGGAGAAAAGGAAAAACTCGTAAGCGTAGAATCAGGTATCCAATAGTTAGAAAGAGTACTTCAAAACCACCTAACAAGTCAAAAGAATCTGCTTAGTACTTATTATTTCATATTTCTGGTTAAAGATTTATG
>JBCBQE010000562.1:0-4897 GCA_039820385.1 Cyanobacteria bacterium J06635_10 | reverse complement strand
CCCCTCTTCCCCCTCTCCTTACACAAAAAAACCCCGCGAATAAATCCGGGGATAAAATGATTATTTCCAAATTACAAATTACTTTAATAAGCGTCTTGCAATTCATAAAAGTCTGGCGAAACGTAATCCTTACGCAAGGGATAACCCACCCAATCTTCTGGCATTAAAATTCGCTTCAAATTAGGATGTCCTTCATAGATAATCCCGTACATATCGTAAGATTCGCGCTCTTGCCAATCTGCTGTTTTCCAAATCCAATACACTGAAGGTACTGTAGGATTCTCACGAGGCAAGAAAACTTTTACACGCACTTCTTCCGGTCTATCAGCATTATCACTGACTTTAACCAAGTGATACATACTTACTAACTGGTCCCCAGGTCCTAAATCAATACCGCATTGGCACTGGAGATAGTTAAATCCATAAGCATATAAAGCAGTACAAATTGGTAAAAGAAAATCCGCTTCTACCTTAATTATTTCGACTCCGCTACGATCTGCTTCTAAAGCTTCATGAGCAAAGTCGTTTTCAGTTAACCATTTGGAGACTTTTCCCACTTCTACGGGGGTTTGTTCTTCTGCTGGTACTGGTTTGGATTCTTCTTCAGCCACGTTCTACCTCCTCTTGCTCTTTAGCAGTAAGTAAAGCAGGCGGTATTGGCATACCAATGCTTTCGGTTAATTCCTTTGGTGGAGTTTTGCGGGTTTCCGAGCGTAAATATTGACCAGTATTGATTTGTTCTACTGGTTTCATGCTGTGAGCGGTGCTGTAGTAGCGATGGGTTTGCTTAATCAAACCTCGCTCTTGCATCGAATCATCAGCAATCTTTTTCCGCAGCTTGATAATCGCGTCAATAATCGCTTCTGGACGTGGAGGACAACCGGGTAAATAAACATCTACCGGAATCAGTTTATCAACTCCCCGTACTGCAGTAGGAGAATCCACGCTGAACATACCACCGGTAATCGTGCAAGCACCCATAGCAATCACATACTTGGGGTCTGGCATTTGTTCGTAAAGACGCACCAATTGAGGTGCCATTTTCATCGTAATAGTTCCGGCTGTAATGATTAGATCGGCTTGACGGGGGCTAGAACGAGGAATTAATCCAAAACGGTCAAAATCGAATCGAGAACCAATTAAAGCCGCAAATTCAATAAAGCAGCAAGCAGTACCGAATAATAAAGGCCACAAACTAGAAAGCCGCGCCCAATTGTAGAGGTCATCAACGGTAGTTAAAATGACATTTTCCGATAATTCTTGAGTCACGCTGGGGCGCTGTACCGGATTGAGAATAGATTCTGGCTGAACTTGTCCCATGCCTTTTGTATTATCTAAGACCATTCTAAAGCTCCTTTACGCCATGCATACACTAGGGCAACTACAAGAATTGCTATAAAAACAAGCGCTTCAATAAACGCGAGCAAACCGAGACGATGGAAAGCAACTGCCCAAGGATATAAGAACACGGTCTCAACATCAAAGACCACGAACACCAGTGCAAACATATAGTAGCGGATATTGAACTGGATCCAAGCTCCACCAATGGGTTCCATACCAGATTCATAAGTGGTACGCCGTTCGGGGTTGCGACTGCTAGGTCGCAAAAGTTTGGAAGCTGATAAAGCTAGTGCAGGCACCAAGCTGCACACTATCAAAAAGCCTAGAAGGTATTCGTAACCGCTAAGAACAAACACAATAAATATAAATCCGTTATTGACGCGATCGACTTTGTAAATTTTCTTTTACACTTTTACATTACATTATATCCGTTTGGCTGTTCTGAAACTTGAGAAACAGACCCCCAGACGATTTGATTAGTTTTCATTTTTCATAGAAATATCTAACAATTATGTCATAATTTGTAACGTATATTTAAGCTTTGCCTTATTTGGTATGGTCAAGGGTTCCCATAAGAATTTTTTTCTCCTAAAAAAAAGTCTCATGGTGCCCGTAACTGACCCACGTTTTAAAATCGTGGGCTTGGGAGACGAGTTCCAAATCTTAAAAAACTGGGTTTCTACGCTCTAGGAGTTTTATGAGCGAACAAGTTGTTGAGAACACTGAATTAGACCGTTATGAATGTCGGGCCTGCGGTTACGTCTACGAACCGGAGAAAGGTGATGACAGCCATAACATCCCCTCTGGTACAGCTTTTGCCGAATTGCCTATAAACTGGCGCTGTCCTGTTTGTACGGCTAAAAAGAAAGCTTTTGAAAACATTGGTCCTGCCGGGACTGCTTCCGGTTTTTCGGAAAATCTCGGTTATGGATTTGGCGTTAATAAAATGACACCAGGTCAAAAAAATATCTTGATTTTTGGTGCCTTGGCTCTTGGTTTCTTGTTTTTTATAAGTCTTTATGGCTTAAAATAAGTGGCTACTTGTCTTGAAAAGTTGCTCATGGGGAGTCACTCCGTTGCGGAGGTTCCCGAGCCAGTGCGGTCTTGGGGTCTCCCCAAGTGGAGCAACTGGCGTTCCGTTGTAGGAAGTGGCGTGGAAACCCCCAAGACCGCACTTTCCGCTTGTAAAGGTGGGCACATAACCCACCTAGAGCCACCATTTGCTTTCAATACACAAATTAAGAAAATTAAGAAAAGTTAGTTAACTGATAGAAATGTTATCAATTATGAGAATTTGCCAACGAATATTGGTCTTGTTGGTGGTTGTTGTGATGTGCGTGGGTTGCAGTAGCGTTCCTTCCATGAGTTACAACCCTTGGGAAGTGATTTCCTTACCTACGGATGCCAAGCTGTTCGATATTGCTTTTACCTCGGATCCTAACCATGGTTTTATCGTTGGTGGTAAAGCTACCCTGTTGGAAACCAAAGATGCTGGTGAAACATGGAAGCCTATAGACTTGCAGCTAGACGAGGAAAATTACCGTTTTAATGCGATTGATTTTGCCGGAAGTGAAGGATGGATTGCCGCAGAGCCTTCTATATTGCTACACACTGAGGATGAAGGTAAAACTTGGACGAGCATTCCTTTGAGTGATAAATTACCCGGTAATCCCGTCAATATTGTGGCTTTGGACGAAAATGCCGCCGAAATGGCTACTGACGTAGGAGCAATATATCATACCACAGACGGTGGCAAAAATTGGAAAGCACAAGTAGCAGAAGCTGTAGGCGTTGTCCGTAATATTGAACGTTCCGAAGATGGTAGATATATTGCTGTTTCTGCCAAAGGTAACTTTTATTCCACTTGGGAACCAGGACAAACTGCTTGGGTTCAGCACAATCGCAATAGTTCTCGCAAAGTAGAAAATATGGGTTTTGCTCAAAATGGGCAGGTGTGGATGTTAGCCCGAGGCGGACAGGTACAATTTAGCGAACCTAACAATTTGGAAGAATGGCAAGATGCTCAGTATCCAGAACTCTCAACAAGTTGGGGACTGCTCGATTTAGCTTACCGTACTCCGTCGGAATTATGGGTCAGTGGAGGTAGCGCTAACTTACTTCGCAGCACAGACGGAGGTCAAACTTGGGAAAAAGACCGGGATGTAGAAAATACTGCAACAAATTTTTACAAACTCGTTTTCTTATCTCCCGAGAAAGGATTTATCATCGGAGACCGTGGCTTTTTATTGAAATATCAGCCTAACATCGCCCCCTCATCCGAAGCTTAAAATAGTTTTTGGTGTCAATTGCGTGTAAATCCTTATCTTCAAATTATGAGAAAATGTTGCAACTTGTAACTATTTCTTAACTTTGTAGGATAATAAACACATTAGTCATATTTTGATAGGTCTGCGAACAAATGAGTGGAACCACTGGAGAACGTCCTTTTGGGGACATTATTACTAGCATTCGTTACTGGGTAATTCACAGCATCACCATTCCAGCATTGTTTATTGCTGGTTGGTTGTTTGTAAGCACCGGATTGGCATACGATGCATTTGGTACTCCTCGCCCGGATACCTATTTCACAGAAGAAAGACAAGAAGTGCCACTTGTAAACAATCGTTTTGACGCAAAACAACAAGTTGACGAATTTATCGGAAAGTAGTTTTTAATTATGACAAGCTCAGATAACATCAACCAACCAGTACAATATCCAATTTTTACCGTTAGATGGCTAGCGGTTCACACTTTAGCCGTGCCAACCGTGTTCTTTTTAGGCGCGATCGCAGCAATGCAATTTATCCAACGTTAGGAGTTTTTCATGGATAGAAATACTAATCCCAATAATGTCCCGGTAGAGTTAAACCGGACATCCCTTTTTCTGGGACTGTTACTAGTGTTTGTTTTAGGGATTCTGTTTTCCAGCTACTTCTTTAACTAATTTACGGCGGTTGGAATTAATCTATTAATTGAATCATTGTTTATTCTTTGTGAGTAAACTTTACGACTAAGGAGGCAAAGAGGGTTAATATTATGTCTGGAAATGGAAGAATTCCCTTGTGGATTGTTGCTACAGTAGCGGGATTAGGTGTAATTACAGTTTTAGGTATTTTCTTTTACGGTGCCTACGCTGGACTCGGTTCTTCTATTTAACAAAAACTTTGAATTATTTAGAAGAAAGTCCGATTTTTCGAGTATTTGATTAGAAATTAGTATTTAAAAACCGCCTATCTCTTGTAGATAGGCGGTTTTAGTTAACTAGGAGTTATATCAAATTTTTTCAACCCATGTTCGCCAAGGGTGTCCTCAAAGGAGATAATTGATTTGCTGCATAACCGAAAACAGTGTAAGTTGCACTTTGCACGCCGCCTTAAAATTGAAATTCATACACCAGATACCATTTTTTTATAAACAGAACTTACGCAACTGGCATATTTTTTTGTAGGGTGCTATACTCTCGTCTGAATTTGAACTAAGTAATTAAGGTTGTAGCGTCACGCACCATCAGGATATTGTGACAATTGCGTAAGTCCTAATAAAGATATGCTTAATT